>JAPLMD010000069.1 GCA_026387235.1 Candidatus Omnitrophota bacterium | reverse complement strand
CTGCTCTCTTTTTAGAAACACTATCTAAAAGTTTTTTTGTAAAATGCAGGCCTGCTGTAGGTGCTGCCACAGCACCTTTTTTAGACGCATATACCGTCTGATATCTTTCCTTATCGCAATCAAGTGTTTCGCGTTTTATATAAGGAGGCAGAGGCATTTCTCCGAATCTATCCAGTATCCTGGCTAAGTAACTGTTGCAATCAATCCCTCGACGCTCTCCGGTCTTCAGACCGGAGCTTGCTCGGGATTGACCCTGAGCGGCGCATAGCGCCGTCGAAGGGTCAAATTTCAGTCAAATTTCAAAAATCTTCTGCCGTTCTCGATTCTTGTGACTTCAGCTTTTAACTCACCGTCACCGAATATAATCTTACTTCCGGCATTACATCCTCTGGCTGGTTTTAAAAGCGCTTCATATTCATCCCTTTCTACTGCGCCTTCCCGTCCATGCTCTATGCCTATATTCAAAACCAACGCTTCTACTATCCCACCGGTTTCTTTTCTGCCTATAAGCCTTGCCGGTAAAACCTTTGTATTGTTTAACACAAGCAAATCTCCCGGACTCAGGTATTCAACTATATCCTTAAAAATTCTATGTTCTATAATTCCCGTGTCTTTATGCAAGACCAAAAGCCTTGACGCATCTCGCTTTTTGACAGGGTATTGCGCGATTAATTCCTTTGGTAAATTATAATAAAAATCAGACAATTTCATGACTTGCGGCCTATGAAGAGTATTATAAGGGAAAGCACAATACTTAAGAGGATTGACGTTGCCAATGGAAAATAAAAAGTAAAATTTTCTTTCTTTACGTAAATATCTCCCGGCAGTTTACCGAGCCATGGAATCTTTACGCCAAACATGAATAAAACCCCTGCGATTACTAAAATTATTCCTAAAAATATTAATATTTTTCCAAAATCAACCATTTTTTTAATCTAATATTACAAAACGAGTATGGCTTGTTTTGTAACATTTAGGGAGTTAAATTTTTACCCGCTCCAGTTCCGAGAACACGCACCCGCAATATTTCTGCCTGTATAAATTTTCCTTTTTTGCCTGTTCCTGGCCGTCTCTGAAACCAGGCCTAAAGTCCTGATAGTAAAATTGGACCCCCTTTTCGCTCGCTATCTTCTCTCCTATTTTTTTAACCTTTTCATGATCCTGGTACGGGCTTATGAGAAGCGTCGTAGTAAAGGCATCAAAACCATTTGCCTTTGCAAAACTTGCTGTTTCAGAAAGCCTTAATTCCCAGCAGAACTGGCACCTTTCAGGAGAATCCTCTTTTGACAAAATCTTTCTAAAATATTCCTCCATTTTATAATCCGGAATTATCGCCTCAAATCCTATTTTTAAAGCAGCTTCCAACAAAGCGTCTTTACGTCTTTTATATTCGCTAGGCGGATGGATATTCGGATTATAAAAAAAACCTGCAATTCTATCAAATCTTTTGCCTAGGAGCTCTTTTATAGGATATAATGCGCAAGGCCCGCAGCAGATATGCAAAAGTAGTTTCATTCTAACATCTCGTCCGGTATGTCAAAATTAGCATAGACATTCTGAACGTCATCGTGTTCTTCCAGCGTTTCTACTAGGCCAAGAACCTGTTTTGCTGCGTCACCTTCAAGTTTTATAGCAGTAGATGGGATCATTGTAATCTCAGCGGATTTTGGCTTTATCTTACTATTTTCAAGCGCCTTCCTCACAGTCTCAAGATCTTTCGGTTCTGTTGTAACCGCATATACGTCTTCTTCTGTCTGCATATCCTGAGCTCCTGCGTCTAACACAATCCCCATTATTTTATCTTCATCGAGATAAGTTTTTTTGTCTATCTCTATATACCCTTTTTTCTGAAACATCCATCCCACGGACCCTGCTCCTGCCACATTTCCGTTCTTCTTGGAAAATATATTCCTTATCTCAGCTGTGCTCCTGTTCTTATTATCAGTCAGGACCTCTACCATTATTGCAACTCCTCCGGCGCCATAACCTTCTATACTAAATTCCTCATACGTGACGCCTTCCAGTTCTCCAGTGCCTTTTTTAATAGCTCGATCAATATTATCCTGCGGCATACTGGACTGTTTAGCTCTGTCAATAGCCGTTCTTAGCCTTACATTTGTAGTAGAGTCGCCTCCTCCGTTTTTTGCTGCAACCGTTATTTCTCTTATTAATTTTGTAAAAAGATTTCCTCTTTTTGCATCCGTAGCTGCTTTTTTGTGTTTAATCGTAGCCCATTTTGAATGACCTGACATCTAAACCTCCCAATTTTTGCGAAGCAAAAATTGATCCCGAGCCGCCTGCTATTAACTCTATGCGGCGAGGGACCTTTTACTTAGCTTTCCTGTTCCTCTTTTTTAGTCTCCTGGTATTTTGCAATAATAGCCTGCGCCGACTTCGCAGGCACCTCATCATAATGCGAAAATCTCATTGAGTACGATCCCCTGCCGCCTGTTATTGATTTCAGCTCAGACGCATATTTTGACATCTCAGCTATGGGCACCTTTGCCTTTACAATCTGATATTTACCCTGCACATCCATGCCTGCGATCCTGCCGCGCCTTGAATTCAAATCGCCTGTTATGTCTCCCATAAATTCTTCAGGCACGATAACATCCACATCCATTATAGGCTCAAGCAATATTGGGTTTGCTTCAAGTACTCCTTTTCTCAAAGCCATTGATGATGCGATCTTAAAAGCCATATCAGAAGAATCGACTTCATGATATGAACCGTCATATACAATAACTCTCATATCAACTATCTGATAACCGGCAACTGCTCCCTGAGACATAGCATCCACAACGCCTTTTTGAATAGACGGTATGTAATTTTTAGGTATAACTCCACCTACAATCTTATCTACAAATTCAAAGCCTTTACCTCTTTCAAGAGGTTCTAGCTGAAGCCAGCAATCTCCATATTGGCCTCGGCCGCCGGACTGCCTCTTATATTTGCCCTGAAGCTTTGTCATTTTTTTAATAGTTTCTTTATATGCGACCTTTGGCGTACCTTTTTCTACTTCCACGCCAAATCTCTTTTTAAGACGATTGATCATTATATCCAGGTGCAAATCTCCCATGCCTGATATTATTAATTCTTTTGTCTGCTCCTCCCTCTTTGACTTAAATGTCTGGTCCTCGTTAGTAAGCTTATGCAGCGCTATAGAAATCTTATCTTCGTCCGCTCTGGTCTTTGGTTTTATTGAAAATGAAATCGCGGGTTCCGGAAATTCAATAGGATCAAAGATTACCTGGTCTTTTTCGATACACAACGAATCCCCTGTTAAAGTATCCTTTAATTTTGCAACAGCTACGATATCTCCTGCAATTGCCTCGGTAACAGCCCTTTGCTCTTTGCCGAATACGCTTAAAAGATGGCCTATTCTTTCTGTAGTTCTTTTTGTAGCATTATAAAAAGACGTGTCTGCCTTAATGCTGCCTGTGTATACTCTGAAAATAGTCAGCTGGCCTACATACGGATCAGAAACTGTTTTAAATACAAATCCGCTGAAATTCCCGGTTCCGTCAGGTTTTAGTTCTTTATTCTGATTTGTATTCGGGTCTTTTGCTTTCTTTATCTTCATATCAAGAGGCGAAGGCAGCATGTCAAACATATTAGACATAAGTTCTTTTATGCCTATATTTAAAATTGCTGAGCCGCAATATATAGGAAACAATTCTCTATTTGAAACTGCCTTTTTAAACCCATTTTTTATTTCTTCGGGGCTCAATTCTTTGCCTTCCAGATATTTTTCCAGGAGCTCGTCATTTTTTTCTGCCACAGCCTCAATCAGAGAATTCTTCAGCTCTAAGGCCTTCTCTTTATTTTCCCCGCTGAGTTTATCTGTCGCGGTTTTATCCAGAATGTCCACTACGCCTTTAAAACCAGGGCCTGTCTCGATCGGCATGTTTACCAAAATGCAGGATTTCCCAAATCTTTCTATTACAGAATCCACTACTGCGTAAAAATTAACATTATCTTTATCTAGTTTATTTAAAAATATAACCCGCGCCAAGCCTATGTCGCTCGCCATTGACCATGTCTTTTCAGTGCCTACCTGAATACCATCATGGGCATCCACTAAAAGAACTGCGCTGTCAGCTGCATTTAAAGCTGAAAGCATCTCTCCCATAAAATCAGCATAACCTGGAGCATCTATAATATTTATGCGTTTATTAGCGTATTTAAAACTAAGAATACTGGCGCTTATGGAAACTTTTCTTTCAATTTCATCTTCGCTATAATCGCTTATACTCGTGCCGTCATCAACCTTTCCAAAACGATTAGAGGCGCCTGCATTATACACTATTGCCTCTGCAAAACTCGTTTTACCGCTTCCTGCATGAGATATTAAAGCTATGTTTCTTATATCTTTAATAGTATAATCCGCCAAGGTAAACCTCCTTGTTTTGTCAGATTATAGCATAAAATAAAAAGGGCGTCCACCAATTTCTATGGCGGACGCCCTTAAATTTAACCGGAGCAACTACCTACTCTCCCATGCCGTTGCCAGCATAGTACCATCGGCCTTGGAGGGCTTAACTTCCGTATTCGGAATGGGAACGGGTGTTTCCCCTCCAGTATTATCACTCCGGAATTTCTTAAAAATCAATAATGCTTGCTAAACCAGCAAATTAATAAGTGGTCAAGCCATTCGGCAGATTAGTACCAGTCAGCTGAAACCCTTACGGGTCTTACACACCTGGCCTATCAACCTCGTAGTCTACAAGGTGCCTTATCCCCTTGCGGGGAGGGATATTTTATCTTAGGGGGGGCTTGGCGCTTATATGCATTCAGCGCTTATCCTTTCCGAACTTAGCTACCCAGCGAATGCCACTGGCGTGACAACTGGAACACCATTGGTTCGTTTATCCCGGTCCTCTCGTACTAGGGACAACTCCCTTCAAATATCCTACGCATGTATCAGATAGAGACCGACAGTTTTGTTACTCCGCCTAGGGCGGAGGGTTAGTCATTTCTGCTAACCTCTGCATGTCGCCATGCAGCTCGGACTGTATCTTTACCTTTCGGTAATTGGCGTACAGTCTCTGAAGATTCCGACAGAGAAATCACTTTTTCCAAACTTAATTTTCTATATTTGCCATTATACATTGAAAAAGCTAATCTTGTAAGGTTAGTCAACCCTTCTTTTGTTAGATGTTCACCCTTATCCATCGACTTGACGATATAAGCGAACTTCTTAAAGTCATCCATTTTCTGTGAAATCAATGGATATCTTTCAAAAAAAGGAGTTATTTTTTCTAACAAGTCTTGTCGATTTCTCACAATATACACTTCTGTAATATCGCGAAGGCTCCCTGGATGATTTGGTTTAACATAACCGCATCCAAAGAAATCTCTAATCATTTCTAAAATCAGAGCTTTGTCTCTATGCTGCGAAACGTGGAATTCAGGGATTAACTGAAATCCTTTTGGCAAATCGCTTCGCCTTTGTATTGCAACATGAAAACATCCTTCTCCATCAACAAAACCTGCTATATAATGGCTCAGACTCTCTCTCGGCCTTTCCTGCTGATTTTCTGCACCCATCGCATTTTCACCTCCTTTAATATATAAGACACATTTCAGCCTTAAATTCTTTCAAAAATTTTGAAAAAATTTAATTAAAAGAGGTAGCGTGGGATACACCAGACTTTCCAGCAAATAGCCAATTTTATAGACAGCTTAATCGTTAGATCTACTGTCTTACGACGTTCTGAACCCAGCTCACGTACCACTTTAACCGGCGAACAGCCGGACCCTTGGGAGCTTCTCCACCCCCAGGATGTGATGAGCCGACATCGAGGTGCCAAACCTTGCCGTCGATATGAACTCTCGGGCAAGATAAGCCTGTTATCCCCAGAGTACCTTTTATCCGTTGAGCGACGGCGATTCCATACTCCACCGCCGGATCACTAAGTCCTACTTTCGTATCTGCTCGACTTGTATGTCTCGCAGTTAAGCTCTCTTATACCTTTACGCTCAATGCGCGATTGCCAACCGCGCTGAGAGAACCTTTGAACGCCTCCGTTACGCTTTAGGAGGTCACCGCCCCAGTCAAACTGCCCGTCTGGCACGGTCCCCTATCTGGTTTCACAGATATAGGTTAGAACCCTAATACAATAAGGTCGGTATTTCACTGATGGCTCCACCCAGGCTAACGCCCGGGCTTCAAAGCCTCCCGACTATGCTACACAGATCGGATCAAAATCCAATACCAGAGTACAGTAAAGGTTCTGGGGTCTTTTCGTCCCGATACATGTAAGCGGCATCTTCACCGCTACTACAATTTCACCGAGCCTCTCGTTGAGACAGCGCTTCTTTCGTTACACCATTCGTGCGGGTCGGAACTTACCCGACAAGGAATTTCGCTACCTTAGGACCGTTATAGTTACGGCCGCCGTTTACTGGGGCTTCGGTTCAAAGCTTCGCGTCCTTGCGGACACTAACCTCTTTCCTTAACCTTCCAGCACCGGGCAGGTGTCAGTCCCTATACGTCGTCTTATCGACTTAGCAGAGACATGTGTTTTTGCTAAACAGTCACAGAAGCCACTTTACTGAGACCCCGACGGGCTGGCTTGTACAGCTTCACCCTTCAGGGCACCCCTTCTTCCGAAGTTACGGGGCTATTTTGCCTAGTTCCTTAACGAGAGTTCTATCGAGCGCCTTAGGATTTTCTCCTCATCTACCTGTGTCGGTTTACGGTACGATTACTCGGCTTACTTGAACCAGTGTTATTTCTTGGCAGCGTGGAATCAACCAGTTCGTCCGCTCCGTAGATTGGACTCCACGTAACCCCTTATCCATGCCTTGCGGCATGGACTACAGGTTTGTACGGCCACATCCACCCGGCCGCTGATCTATCTTTCTGCGTCACACTGATACGTTAAAACGCAAACCAAGTAGTATCTGAATATTAAACAGATTGCCCATCGCCTACGCCTTTCGGCCTCGGCTTAGGATCGACTAACCCTGGGCGGATTAACCTTCCCCAGGAAACCTGAGATTTACGGCGTCACGGTTTTACACCGTGATTTTCGCTACTTATTCCGGCATTATCACTTCCATCTCGTCCAGCAGTCCTTACGGTCTGCCTTCGCTCTACCATGGAACGCTCCTCTACCACTGAAATTACCCTTAGGTAAAATCAATCCGTAGCTTCGGTAATATGCTTAGCCCCGATCATTATCGGCGCAAAACCACTCGACCAGTGAGCTGTTACGCACTCTTTAAATGATGGCTGCCTCTAAGCCAACATCCTGGTTGTCTGCGTGATTCCACATCCTTTACCACTTAGCATATATTTAGGGACCTTAGCTGACGGTCTGGGCTGTTTCCCTTTTGACCACGAAGCTTATCCCTCGTAGTCTTACTCCCATAATACAAAAGTCTGGTATTCGGAGTTAAATTGGGTTCGGAAGACTGGTAGGTCCCCTAGCCCATTCTGTACTCTACCCCCAAACTCTAATTTATGAGGCTAGCCCTAAAGCTATTTCGAGGAGAACCAGCTATCACGAAGCTTGATTAGCCTTTCACTCCGACCCACAGCTCATCAGATAACTTTTCAACGTTAACCTGTTCGGACCTCCACGCACTGTTACATGCGCTTCATCCTGGCCATGGGTAGATCGCCTCGCTTCGGGTCTATTAGATGCAACTTGTCGCCCCATTCGGACTCGCTTTCGCTACGGCTCCTCCCCAGAGGGGATTAACCTTGCTACACCTAATAACTCGCCGGATCATTATTCAATAGGCACGCAGTCAGGCATATCTCATCGAAGATGAGACATAGCCCTCCTACCGCTTGTAAGCTTATGATTTCAGGTACTATTTCACTCCCCTTAAAGGGGTTCTTTTCAACTTTCATTCACATTACTTGTGCACTATCGGTCACTGATTAGTATTTAGCCTTAGCCCATGGTCGGGCCAAATTCCTGCAGGGTTTCACGTGTCCCGCAGTACTTGGGAACTAAGCTCAGTTTCAATATCTTTATTTTGCTTACGAGGCTATCACTCTCTATGACCTGCCTTTCCAGACAGTTCAGCTATAAAGGATATCAAAACCGGCCAGTCTGTATACTGACCCAGCTCAGCCCCATGACTTCCCTACAACAACGCATACAGGCTATCACGTTGTAGGAATTTAGGCTGTTTCCATTTCGCTCGCCGCTACTCTGAAAATAGATTTCTCTTTCTTTTCCTCAGGGTACTGAGATGTTTCACTTCCCCTGGTATCGCTCCCTTACCCTATGTATTCAGATAAGAGTATTGCAGTATAACCCGCAATAGGTTGCCCCATTCGGAAATCCCCGGATCAAAGCCTGTTTGCGGCTCCCCGAAGCTTATCGCAGCTTGCCACGTCCTTCATCGCCTATCAGTGCCTAGTCATCCATCATAAGCCCTTTGTAGCTTGACCACATTATTAATTTGATAGTCTAACTCGGCATTACTGATTCTTCTACTACATGTTATTCAATTGTCAATGAACAATTACCTTGAGCTTCAAGGCTCAAGACCAAAAGCTCTAATTATTTAGAGCTTTTGGTCTACAGTCTTCAGCTTTATCTGCCCCTCGTCGCATATATTTAAGCTCGCTGGCGACTCGGGACTCATTCTGCCTATTCGGCAGAATTTCGGTGGACCTGAGCGGGATCGAACCGCTGACCTCATGCTTGCAAAGCACGCGCTCTCCCAGCTGAGCTACAGGCCCAGTGGTGGGCCCAAGTGGAGTCGAACCACTCACCTCCGCGTTATCAGCACGGCGCTCTAACCAGCTGAGCTATGGGCCCGGAACTGCAACGCAGATATCCAAAATAATTAAAAGCCAAACTACGGGACAAGTTATGATTTAACCTTCTTAAATATACGTCTTAGTCAAACACTTTCGCATTTGACTTCGCCGAATATAGGGTCAGGTAAAACCTTTGCATCCCCGAACTAGTCGGGAGATGACTCCTTAGAAAGGAGGTGATCCAGCCGCACCTTCCGATACGGCTACCTTGTTACGACTTAGTCCTCCTTGCCAACCACACCTTCGGCGCCTCCTCCCCTTGCGGGTTAGGTCAGCGACTTCGGGTGCAGTCAACTCAGGTGACTTGACGGGCGGTGTGTACAAGACCCGGGAACGTATTCACGGCACCGTGTCTGATATGCCGTTACTAGCGATTCCAGCTTCATGAGGGCGAGTTGCAGCCCTCAATCTGAACTGAGGCCGGCTTTTAGGATTAGCTCAACATTACTGTTTTGCAGCCCGCTGTACCGACCATTGTAGCACGTGTGTAGCCCAGGACGTAAGGGCCGTACTGACTTGACGTCATCTCCACCTTCCTCCAGCTTATCGCCGGCAGTCTCCTTAGAGTGCCCGGCCGAACCGATGGCAACTAAGGATGATGGTTGCGCTCGTTGCGGGACTTAACCCAACATCTCACGACACGAGCTGACGACAGCCATGCAACACCTGTATGCATGTCCCGGAAAGGAGGTCCCTACTTTCATAAGGATTTCATGCACTTTTCAAGCCCTGGTAAGGTTCCACGTGTAGCGTCGTATTAAACCACATGCTCCACCGCTTGTGCGGGTCCCCGTCAATTTCTTTGAGTTTCAACCTTGCGGCCGTAGTCCCCAGGTGGATCACTTAATGTGTTAACTTCGGCATGGAGCCCTAAGGACCCAACACCAAGTGATCATCGTTTACGGCTAGGACTACCAGGGTATCTAATCCTGTTTGCTCCCCTAGCTTTCGTATTTCAGCGTCAGTTTTGGTCCAGAGAGTCGCTTTCGCCACTGGTGTTCCTCTCGATATCTACAGATTTCACCCTTACACCGAGAATTCCACTCTCCTCTCCCAAACTCAAGACAAGCAGTTTCGAATGCAGTTCTTTAGTTAAGCTAAAGTATTTCACACCCGACTTACAAGCCCGCCTACATACCCTTTACACCCAATAAATCCGAACAACGTTTGCCACCTCCGTATTACCGCGGCTGCTGGCACGGAGTTAGCCGTGGCTTCCTCTCACAGTACAGTCAGCCCACAGGGTTATTAACCCATAGGACGTTCTTCCCGTGTGACAGAGGTTTACGATCCGAAGACCTTCATCCCTCACGCGGCGTCGCATCGTCAGGCTTTCGCCCATTGCGAAAGATTCTCGACTGCAGCCTCCCGTAGGAGTCTGGGCAGTGTCTCAGTCCCAATGTGGCTGACCATCCTCTCAGACCAGCTACCCGTCAAAAGCCTTGGTGGGCCGTTACCCCGCCAACTAGCTGATAGGACATGGGCTCCTCTTCAGACGATAGGCCTTACGGTCCCCATCTTTTACCGCAGCTCCATGCGGAGCCGTGGTCTTACCCGGTATTAGCACTCCTTTCGGAGTGTTATCCCGAACCCGAAGGTAGATTACCCACGTATTCCTCACCCTTTTGCCGCTATCAAATCAAGTCTCTCGGCCTTGCGGCCTCAAAACTCAATAAGATCGCTCGACTTGCATGCCTTAACCACGCCGCCAACGTTCGTTCTGAGCCAGAATCAAACTCTCCAAAAAAATATAACATAACTCGAACCCGTTAGTTTGGCTATTTAATTTAGAAAGAACAGAAGAAAATAAAAAAAGGCACCGAGACGATGCCTTTTTCCACATCCTCCCCTAATAATAATTTTTAATTATATTATCAAGGAAACTTATTCAATAAATTACCCTCTTATTAGGAAGTAGAAGTTTACCACATGGAAACCTGAACGTCAAGAGGAAATTTTCAAATGAACAACATACTCAAATAGTGGTTGATAATATACCACCTACCTCAAAACCTGTCAAGGACTTTTTAAAAAAAATCCGGCCAGTCCTCATTTTAATGCATAATCTGCTATAACCCAATGCGACCGCCGATTGTCGTTAATATACTCATCAGGTTTTCGCGCCATGTCCTCGGACGCGCATTGATCCCTGCATCTGCTTTTGGTACGTTAATACATTCTTGAAGCTCAGCGTTATTCAGCATCGTATAATGATTTTTTTCCAAATAATCAGATAGCGCCTTTGATTCCTTATTAAAATTAAAATCTGTCACAGTACAGTTAAATTGCTCTCCTTTGCTGTTACGCAATACAAATTTATAAGAAAAAAATAATGAAACATTATGCTTAATTGTATATGCATAATATAGCAAGAATAAATTGCCATTTTGATCCCTTACCATGCCTGTGAGAGGCAAGGCAATCTTTCTGACATCTCTTTTTCTATACTTATCAAGGCCTATTATATCTTCCCTGATAACCTCCCTGTCGCAGATCTTAAATCCTGAAGCAAGGGTGGCATTCTCTATTAATCTATATTCCGCTTCTGACAATGTCCTGGCAAAAGGCAATTTAAGGCCTTTGAGCAGCTCTGGCGCTTTTTCTATGGCAATCTGTATGAAAAATGCTTTAATGACAGGTTCAAGGTTAATAGCGCTTATAGCAGCCTCCAGTATATCTTCTGGCGTAGCGTCAGGATCAACAATAAAACGCAGGATAATAGACCCTTTTTTTCTTTTACGCGAAGGCGCAATAAGAACCCTGTTCCCGCGAGTAACGCTTGGCGACAGGCGGTCAATGATTATCCAGAGCCTCTCGCCACTTAAAAGAACCGCTGATCCAGGTATCTCAATTTTTTTTACAGCCTCATCATATACTGCCTCATATTTCATAGGCACCCTCAGGCAATCTGTATCAGAAGGATACCCAAGCGATGCCTCTAAAACAAGCAAAACCACAGCAGACATCTTTATATAACCATCTTTCATCCGTCTGTTCCTCATGCCTACAATGAGGCTTCAATACCTGTATTCTGCTCAAACGTTATTCTATTAGCGCCTTCAGTAAATCCCCCTGGCTTAGGGATTATATCTCTGTCCCTTGAGACTAATATGCCTGAATCTGCATTGCCTGGCATTATATATCTCTTCTGGCTCTTTCTGCTTCCGCCATATGTTTAAAGATTTCTAACCTACTAATCCTGCTTACTATTTTACCATTCACTGCATTAAAAGATGCTAATAAAACCTTGCGATCTTCAATACCTTCTTCCTGTTTTATCCTTTCTATTTCAGCCCCTATAAGTCTTTGCATTATTTTTAAATCATCAGATGCGCCTTGAAACACCAAGGTTTCAATCATATAATTTAATCTATCAAACGCTGCTCCCCTGGCGCTCATATCCTTGCCGCCCATATCTTGAACTAACTGTATAATCCCAGTCCTTGCGACTAATAGCGCGCTCTTTATTTCCTCAAATTTCATATTTGCTGGTAACCTTATCTGCCAGTTATTGCCAAGCATTAAATTCATCGTAATAAGAAACGCGTGTATATTTACTGTTTTACTTCCAGTCATAAAATTCACACTTTCAAAATCCTTTTGTATTTCAGCGGTTGCAGGATACTCAACGCCCTTTGCGTTTATAATAATTTCCCTGCCTTTTGACCTTTCATATATTAGCCTAGCTAATTCTTCACAGCCGCTTATAAAATTACTTTCTAAAGGCAGCCGCTCTTCTATTGCCCGATCACTGAAAAAGCCCTGGCCTGCTCTTTTTCGTGAGCCTGATGCTTCTTCTTTTAATACGTTCCCTATGTCTTCTCCAACTTTAATAGAAATAGGCACAACACTGACGCCTCGAGGATGTTTTCGAGCTGAAATTACCATTTCCCAGAATAACTTTGCAGCTTCTTTTATTGGTCCATCCGGAACAATAATTGGCTGGGGTATACCCTTTAGCGAAAGAACCATTACTCTATCAGGAAAAAATCTAATAGTTCCAGATATATCATCTTTATGGCAACTTTTTAACCATACCGTTAAAATCTCTATTGAACGCTCAAAATCAAGAGCTGCTTTCGGCCTACCATTTACGTTCATTGGCACTCTTAATGCAGCTGCATAGGATATATCTACTGCAAAAAATAAAAAAACTATACCAATAGAAAGCGCTCTTTTCAGATTATTGCTGGAATTAATTATTTCACGGCTCCATTTTATACTTTTAATAACATTTTAAATAGTATACCAATAATAAGATAATTTGTCAATATAAAATAACTGTTTTTTGTTACTTAAATAGTATTTTTAGGAAGCGTTTTTTACCTACTTTTATATGGTATTCTTTGGAAGGTTCGAGTTGAAAATCTGGTTCTTTAAGGCGAGTATCATTGACTTCTATAGCGCCTTGTCCTATTAAACGCCTGTACTCACCTTTACTTGGCAAAATCTTATCTTGAACTAAAAAATCGCAAAGGTTTGCTCTTAAAGGCTCTGTTTCGAGTTTTAATTTTGTAAACGGGTCTCTTTTCTGGAATTTATTTTCAAAATCCTTTAAACTGGTTTCTGCCAGATTTTCTCCATGATATTGTTTTACAATATTCTTTGCCAGATTCTTCTTCGCTTCCATTGGATGCATCTTTTTGACTTCATCCAGATTTTCATCTGTCAAAAGCTCATAGTACTGCAGCATAAGCTCATCTGATATAGACATAATCTTACCAAATATTTCTTCTGGTAATTCATCTATGCCTATATGATTACCCAAGGATTTACTCATTTTATTGACGCCGTCAAGGCCTAGTAAAAGAGGAGTCATTATAACTACTTGGGATTCCTGGCCAAAGTCTTTTTGGAGTTCCCTGCCCATCAATAGATTAAACTTCTGGTCGCTTCCGCCAAGTTCTACATCTGCCTTAAGCTCAACTGAATCGTACGCCTGTAACAGCGGATACATGAATTCCAGAAAGCTTATATCCTTGCCTGATTTGTAACGCTCGTTAAAATCAGCTCTTGCCAAAACCTGCGAAACAGTAGTATGCGCCATTAATTCAAGCGTATCTTTAAGCGTCATTTTAGCAAGCCACGCGCTATTGAATACAACTTCTGTTTTTTTCTCGTCCAAAATTTTAAAAACCTGTTTCTTGTAAGTTTTTGCGTTTTCGCTAACCTCTGTCTCTGTAAGGCGCTTTCTGACTTCGCTTCTTCCTGTAGGATCGCCTATCATGCCCGTAAAATCGCCTATAAGGAAAAATATCCTGTGGCCAAGGTCCTGAAAATGTCTGAGTTTACGCAATAAAACAGTATGGCCCAGGTGAATATCAGGCGCGCTCGGATCAAAACCTGCTTTGACCACGAGCGGCCTTTTTTTCTCAAGCTTTGAAATAAGCTCCTTTTCAGAGATTATCTCAACTACCCCGCGTTTAATCATTTCCAGCTGTTTCTTGATATCCATCTTTATTCTTTTGTTTTCTTGATACTCAATCTTATCTTGCGCTCCAGATCATCAACCTTTATAACAATGGCTGCAATCTTATCTCCCATCTTATATCTCTCTTCCAGGTTCCCGGAAGGCTCAACATCCAGTTCAGATACATGCACAAGGCCTTCCAGGTCCTTCTCTAGTTCTACAAAAAGCCCGAAACTTGTAATCTTTGTAATAACTCCTTCAACTGTTGTGCCAAGGCTATATCTTTTCATAATCTCAGCCCACGGGTCACTGGTCAGCTGTTTTATGCCAAGAGATATCTTCTGGTTCTCAGCGTCTACCGCCAGGATCATTACATCTATCTTCTGGCCTTTTTTAAGATGCTCTTTAGGGTTGTTTATTTTCTTGGTCCACGACATATCATTTATATGGACAAAACCTTCTATGGCTCCTTCTATCTCTATAAAAGCCCCATAGTCAGTTAAATTTCTTACTTTACCTTCCACTTTCATGCCGGTAGAAAATTTTTCCTTTATCTCAAGCCATGGATTCGGCTCTATCTGTTTTACCCCTAAAGATATTTTCTGGCTTGCGCTATCCACGCTTAAAACAACTGCCTCTACAGTATCTCCTATTGCCAGGATATCCTGCGGATTATTCACCCTTACGGTCCAGGAAAGTTCTGAAACGTGCACAAGGCCTTCCACGCCTTTTTCGAGTTCCACAAACGCTCCGTAAGGCATGATATTCACGACCTTGCCTTTAATCCTCGTGCCGATAGGATATTTATTTGCAATATCTTTCCATGGATTTTCCGTCTTCTGTTTCAAGCCTAGCGAAACCTTCATATTGTCTTTATCAAAATTCAATATCACCACCTCTATGGTATCTCCTATTGCCACCATCTCGCTCGGATGAGAGACCCTGCCCCAGCTCATATCAGTAATGTGCAAAAGCCCATCTACTCCTCCCAGATCCACAAACACCCCGAAATCAGTGATATTTTTAACAAGGCCTTTACGGAGTTCGCCTACTTTTAGTTCGCCCAACACCTTGGTTTTTATCGTTTCTCTTTCTTTTATTATAGCGTCTTTTCTGGATACTACGATATTTTTCCTTGGCTTATTCATCTTCACTATCTTAAATAAAAGCGTCTGGCCCACGAGTTGATTTACGTTTCCAAACCCTTTTAATGCGACAAGCGAAGCAGGCAAAAATGCCTCTATGCCGACATCCACCATCAAGCCGCCTTTGACCTTTCTCGAAACCTTACCTTCTATAAAATCCCCTTCTTTATAAGTGGCGGAGATTTTATCCCATCCCTGCATGTTTTCTGCCTTGCGCCTTGAGACAGTAATAAGCCCGTCTTCATTTTCCTTGGACTCTACGAACACGTCAAATTCATCGCCGACTTTCAAGCCCACAATATCTTTAAGCTCTCCCAAAGTTATAACACCTTCGGACTTATATCCAAAATCAATATAGACGTCCTTTTCTCCTATTGCGAGCACCTTGCCCTTTACTATGTCGCCTTCGCTCAAGCGCCTGAACGTCTTGCCATAAGCTTCTTCCAGATTAAATTCTCCCTGAATCTCTTTTTCCTCTTTTGTCATGATTTTTAAAACCTCCTTATCCTCTCTATTATTTTTTTCACCATTGAATCAGGTGTTGATGCCCCGCTTGTAATACCAATGCGCTTCTTGCCTCTAAACCAGTTTTTACTCACTTCCAGCTCTGTTTCAATATGGAAACTATCCACCCCGCTTTCTTTGCAAATCTGCCAGAGCCTTTTTGTATTGGCGCTATTTTTCCCGCCAACAACTATCATAAGATCGCAGTCTTCTAAAAGCCTGCGAGTAGCTAATTGCCTCTTTGATGTATCATTACAGATCGTATTAAAAATCTTAACTTCGCTGAAATCCTCGCTCAGAATCTTTTTAATCTCATTTATATAATTTTCTCTACTCTGCGTTGTTTGGGAAATAACTCCTATCTTTTTTAAATTTTTATTCTTTCCCGCAATGCTTTTAAGCGCTTTTACCTCAGGATGAGCGCTATCTCCGACTATTACTATCCCGTATCCCTCTTTTTTCAAATCTTTTACTATATTCTGAGCGTATTTCACAAAAGGACAGGTCGCATCAATAAGCTTCATGCCCTTTTTCCTTATGTCTCCCGCTACTTTCAGAGGCGCGCCATGTGACGATATTATTGCTGTCCCGCCTTTTATTTTTTCTAAACTGCTGATTACTTGAAGGCCTTCTTTAAAAAGTTCCTCTACTACCTGAGGATTGTGTATTATGGGTCCGAGCGAATAAATCTTGTCTCCGGGCCTTAACTCCTTTAGAGCATTTTCAGCTATATTTATCGCCCTTTTTACTCCGAAACAAAAACCCGCGCACTTTGCTACTTTAATCTTCATTCTTATGTTTTAGTTCGCTAATCGCTGCCATGGTATCTATGGCAATCTTTGTATAATATTCTCTGCCTGAATCTTTATTATCAAACCTTAAAGGCTTACCTATATATACTGATATCTTTTTAAACTTCGGAAATATAGCCCCCCTGGGCAATGCGTTTATAGAGCCTTTTATATAACACGGCAATATACTTGCTCCTGAACTAGCTGCCAAAAACCCTATGCCGGCTCTTGGAGTCCCAAGATTGCCGTCTTTTGAACGAGTCCCTTCAGGAAAAATCAAAACTGCTTTCCCTTGGCATAATTTATCTATGGCCAGCTTCATAGCTCCCAGATCCGCGCCTTCCCGCCTTAAAGGAAATGCGTTTACTGACATTAGCATCTTGCCAAAAATTTTATTCCTGAAAAGGCTGTCGCGCGCCATGAAATTCAGTGCCCGCGGCACAGCAAAACCCGCTATTAAAGGATCAAGAAAACTCGCATGATTCAACGCAATAATCAGCGGCCCATTCCTGGGACAATTTTCAGAACCTGCTATCCTGAGCCTGAAACATATTTTAAAGAGCAGTTTTAATATATTTCTGGAAATAAAATATATCATTATAGAGAATCTCTAATAACTTTGGCATTGCCAAGAAGCTTTAACAAACATGCTTCATCATTATTTTTCAAAGCTATCTGTATCTTAGATAATTCTTTCTTTAATATCTCTATATCTTTTACCAGATTATCTCTATTTGTCAAAAATATATCTTTCCAAAGTTCCGGCTCGCCGGATGCAATTCTCGTGATATCCTTAAACCCTCCCGCTGCGAGCTTTAGACTATTTTTCCCCACAGAATTTACAAGGCTGACGCTGACCGCGTGAGGCATATGGCTTATCTCTGAAAGTATTTTATCGTGCATCTGGGGAGACATTATTGCAACCTGCATCCCAAGCTTGCGCCAGAATTTTTTAAGCTTGACGATCGTTTTTGGATTTGTATTTTTTGTTTTTGTTAAAATACAGCATGACTTTTCAAATAAATCTTTATTCGCGGATTTAATACCTGATTTTTCAGAACCCGCGATAGGGTGGCTGCCTACAAAATTTACGCTTTTAAATCCGCTTTTTTCTATATACTTCAGTATGTATCTTTTTGTGCTGCCGGCATCGGTAAGGATAGCGTCTTTTTTTAAAAAAGGGGCTGCTAGTTTTGCTATAGCTGCTATTCTTAAAACAGGAGCAGCGATAATTACAAGATCTGAATCCTTCACTCCATCTTTCAGATTCAGCGTAGCGAAATCTACTATTTTATTCTCAATAGCGCGGTCAATAGTGCTTTTCCTTCTTGAAACCCCTGCAATCTCTTTTGCAAGTTTCTTTTCTTTTATCGCAAGAGCCAGCGATCCGCCAATCAACCCCAAACCTATAATAGTTATCTTATTAAACATCATATCCTGCGGTTAATAGCTTTAGCTATTGTCTTAAGCCCTTTCATCATGGCGTCAAATCTGTACGGCATAAGAGACTCTTCTCCGTCAGATAACGCCTCTTCAGGATTCGGATGAACCTCTACAATCAAACCGTCCGCGCCTGAGGCAATCGCTGCCCTTGCCATCGGATCAACAAGATCCCATTTGCCTGTCCCATGGCTGGGATCCACAATAACCGGCAGATGGCTCAGCTGCTTAATAAGAGGGACTGCGTTAAGATCCAGAGTAAATCTAGTGGCATCTTCAAAGGTCCTTATGCCTCTTTCGCAGAGTATGCAGTTGAAATTTCCGGCCGCCAATATATATTCAGCTGACATAAGAAATTCTTTCACCGTAGCAGACATGCCTCTTTTTAAAAGCACCGGCTTTTTGGATAGCCCAACCTCTTTAAGTAAATTAAAATTCTGCATGTTGCGCGCGCCTACCTGAAGGATATCCGCATATTTTTCAACCATCCACACATCGCGCGTATCCATCACCTCGGTAACAATCTTAAGGCCTGTTTCTTTTTTTACGTCTCTTAAAAATTTAAGGCCTTCTTCTCCCAGCCCTTGAAAACTGTAAGGCGAACTCCTAGGCTTAAACGCTCCTCCTCTTAGAATACTGGCTCCTGCTTTTTTTACTTTCTTGCCTATATCTAGGAGCATGTCAAAATTCTCCACAGAGCAAGGCCCTGCCATAATAACTATCTTTTTTCCGCCTATCTTCACGCCTTCAACATCCACGATACTATTTTCAGGCTTAAATTCCCTGGACACAAGCTTATAGGGCTTCAGGATGGGCATTACCTTCTCAACGCCTGGAAATGCCTCCAGCGGCTGCACCCTTAAGACGTCTTCCTCGCCTATGACGCCTATAATCGTACGCTCTACGCCTTTTGAAACCATTGGCTTTAGCCCTAGTTTCTTAACCTTTTCTATTAAATGGTCTATCTGTTTTTTTGTCGCATCAGGACGCAAGACTATAATCATTAAAAACCTCCTTTAATTCCCTGATAAACCTCTTGTTCTCCGATTCTTTGCCTACAGTCACGCGTATAAAATTCTCCAGGCCCCATGCCTTCATGTTTCTGACAATCACGCCTTTCTTTAAAAGTTTTTCCGTAACCTCGCATGATTCCGGCCCAAGCTCTATCAATATAAAATTAGTCACGCTCGGCACGTACCTCACGCCCATTGCCTTTAATTCAGAATACAAAAACTTTTTACCATCCCTCGCCGCCTTTTTAGACTTTGACAAAAACTCCTTGTCCTTCAATGCTGCTATGGCGCCTATCTGGCCGAGCGAATTCACGTTAAAAGGATCCCTGACAGCCTCCATATACTTTATTATTTCCGGGCTTGATACGCCATATCCAACCCTTAAGCCCGCAAGACCGTATACCTTTGAAAACGTCCTGGTAACTATGATATTGTTTTTACCAAGATAATCAAGGCCATTGGGGTAATCCTGCTCTTCCACAAACTCAAAATACGCCTCGTCAAGAAAAACTATTGTCTCGCCAGGCAAACCCTTTAAAAAATCCTCAAGCTCGTGTCTCGCGACATACGTGCCGTTCGGATTATCAGGGTTTGCTATAAATACCGCTTTGGTGTTTTTATTTATCGCATCCTTCATGGCTTTTAAATCATATTTAAAATAACGCATAGGCACAACTTTTATCTTTGCGCCATGTGCCGTAGAAGCCACCTCATACATGAGAAAAGTCGGGCTTGCGACAACCACATCGTCTCCTTCATTTACAAATGCCTTTAATGTAAGCTCTATAAGCTCATCGGAACCGTTTCCGAAAATTAATTGTTCCGGTTTTATTTTCAATCTCTTTGCAACTGCCTGACGCAGATAAAAACAACCCCCCTCAGGGTATCTGTTTATATTCCCCAGATATTTCCTTATAGCAGCCACAGCCTTAGGAGAAGGCCCTAACGGATTTTCATTTGAAGCCATTTTTATAACATCCTGTAAACCCAACTCTCTCTTGACTTCTTCAATAGGTTTACCAGGCTGGTATGGCTTTACATTTAAAATAGCTTTTCTCGGTAACATAGTTCTTCCTATTCCCGGCTTCGAATCGGAAAGGTTATTAGATTCCTACAGGATAAGAGCCCAGTATCTTTAAAAACGAGCAATGTTTTTCAAGTTCATTCAATGCCTTTTTTACGCCAGGGTTCTCATAGTGCCCGATCATATCCACAAAGAAATAATATTCCCACGACTTTCTTTTGGAAGGCCTTGATTCAATCTTAGTAAGATTTATACTGTATTTCTTGAAAGGTACAAGGATATCGTGCAAAGCGCCAACCCTGTCTTTTACTGAAAACATTATAGAGGTCTTGTCTCGTTTTGTAGGCCGCGGAGTCACCTCTCCTATAACAAGAAATCTTGTAACATTATTCGGGTTATCCTCTACATCTTCCGCGAGCACATTCAGCCTGTATTTTTTAGCTGCCAGCACGCTGGCTATGGCAGCTGAATTTTTTTCCTTTGAGGCAATCTCCGCAGCCTTGCTAGTTGAAGATACCTCTGCCAGAGCTATGCCCCGCATATTTATCTCCAGCCATAGCCTGCACTGGCCGAACACTTCCTGTTTTGAATAAATCTTCTTTACTGATTTAATGCTGCATTTACCCAATAGGTTGTGCGATATCTCTAGCATTATTTCGGAACATATCTTTAGATCAGAATTTATAAACATATCCAGCGTATGGCTTATCATGCCTTCTGTTGAATTCTCTACAGGCACAACTCCGTAATCTGACCTTCCTGCCTCCACATCCCTGAAAACATCGGTTATTGTCAGGCAGGCATAATATTCTACATTTGACCCGAATTTTTTTATACCTGCCTGATGCGTGAATGTTGCTTCAGGCCCAAGATACGCTATCTTTAATTTTTTCTCAAGGCCAAGAGAACCTGACATAATTTCCCGGTATATCGCAAAAAGCGCCTTATTGGGCAAGGGGCCTTTATTTTCTTTTATTATATTCTCGTATATCTCCACTTCCCTCTCGGGAGTATAGATAGAAATGCCCGCGTCTTTCTTCAGCTTACCTATATATTTTGCGACCCCTGCTCTGTCATTCAATAACGCGATTATCTTTTTATCTATTTCGTTTATTTTTTTACGCGGTCCCACTAGCTTGGACATCTAGTTTTCCTCCTTCTTGCTGTTTCAACTCCTCTTCTTCTTTCTGAAGATGCTCAGGCAGTTCAATATCTTTTTCTGTAAAATTAAACTCTTCTAATCTCGGAAGTTCTTCGAGCGAATTCAGCCCGAAATACTGCAGAAATTCCTGGGTGGTGCCGTAAATAATGGGCCTTCCCACTGTCTCTCTTCTACCCATGATCTTTACAAGATTTTTTTCAATCAGCGTCTTTAATACACCGTCGACATTCACGCCTCTTATCGCCTCTATCTCAGGCTTAGAAGCAGGCTGTTTATACGCTATTATAGCCAGAGTCTCAAGGCTGGGCCCGGAAAGCCTGTCAGAACCTGCTGTCTTATATAATTTTTTGAGCCACGGCGCAAGCACAGGATCAGTTACAATCTGATAACCTCCGGCGATCTCTTTAACCCTCAATGCCCGGCCATGCGTCTCAAACTCGCCTGCCAATTCAGCTATGACTTCCTTTATCTCATTTACATTAGACCCTTCAAGGACACTTTTTATCTCGCTCAAGAATAAAGGCTTGTCGCTTACGAAAAGCATTGCTTCTATTATATTTTTTATCTGCGCCTTATCCATGGTTTTGATCCGGCCCTTGCCTTTATAATTATTCTATATTCAACCTGTGTTTTTCGTTCCGTACGATTTCTATGTCGCTGAAATTCTGCTTCTGTATAACTATTATCTCTTTTAATCTTATAAGCTCCAGCACTGCCAAAAACGTGGCTATTATCTCAGGCTTATTTTTGGAATTCTTAAAAAGTTCAAAAAGGCTGATTACGGGAGCAGCTATTAACCTATGCAAAAGGTCGTGCACCTTTTGTTCAACGGTAAATTCGTCCTTTATGATCTCCTGAAATATCTCTTTTGGAACATCCTTAAGTACCCTTGTAAAGGCTGTTATCAGGTCAAATAAACTTGCCTCAAAGAAAACCTCTCCGGGTTCAACCTCAAAAGGGATGTCCCTAGTGAACATCTTTTTTCTCTGGCCTTCCAAATCTTGTAAAATCCCCGCAACCTCCTTGAATTTTTTATATTCCACGAGCCTGCGCACAAGTTCTTCTCTGGGATCCTCTTCCTCCTCAGGAAAAAGCTCCTTCTCGTCAGGCGGAAGAAGCATCTTGCTTTTTATGTGAATCAGGGTTGCGGCAATTACCAGAAACTCTCCCGCGATATTGAGATCCAGCATCCGCATGAGTTCAAGATATTCCAGATACTGTTCCGTAATAGTCGCTATCGGAATATCGTAAATATCTATCTCGTTCTTCTTTATAAGATATAACAATAAATCCAGCGGGCCTTCAAATACGTCTAGCTTCACCTTATATGACATTAAATCAACCCTATTGCTTTCTTGACCTCATCCATTGTTTCAGACGCTGCTTTTCCTGCCTTAGCCGCGCCTTTTTCCAGAATAGCATTAATCTTATCTTCGTCTTTTAGAAGCCCTTCTCTTTTATGCCTTATATCAGCCAGATAATCAGAAATAACGCTGCCTAAATTCTTTTTGCATTCCGTGCATCCGGTTTTTGCCTTCGCGCAGTATTCATAAACCTCTGGCGCGTATTCTTTTTTAAATAAATTATAGTACGCGTAAACGTTGCATTTTTCAGGACGGCCCTTGTCTGATAATTTTATCCTCTCTGGGTCCGTAAACATCGCAGAGCATTTCTTTTTTATCGCATCTTCGCTGTCTCCAAGCGAAATAGAATTATCGTAAGATTTGCTCATTTTCCTGCCATCTATGCCAAGAAGCTTTGGGATTTTAGTAAGAAGCGGCTTTACCGAAGGAAATATGCCTCCGTACAGGCTGTTGAATCTTTCCGCGATATCATTCGTAAGCTCAATATGCGGGACCTGATCTTTACCGACTGGAACCGTATCTGCCTTATATATCAATATATCCGCTGCCTGCAAAACAGGATAACCGAGAAAGGCATACGTATGAAGCTCCCTTGTTTTAATCTCTCTGAGTTGTTCTTTATACGTAGGGCATCTCTCAAGCCATCCGAGAGGAACAAAATTAGAAAACGCCATGTATAATTCCAGGTGTTCTTTTACGTGAGACTGTACAAATACAGTGCTTTTTTCAGGGTCTATGCCGCACGCTATCCAGTCTGCGACGCACTCTTTAGCAAATCCGGAAAGCCTTGACGGATCTTCGTACTCGCTCATCATTGCGTGCCAGTCCGCAACCATGAAGAAACAATCATATTTATCCTGGAGCTTTACCCAGTTATCGAGCGCGCCGAATAAATGTCCCAGATGCAACGGCCCTGTCGGCCGCATTCCGCTTAATATACGGCTTTTCATTGCTTGTTTAATCTCCTTGCCACTTTTCTAATTTCAACCGCCTCTATCAAATCGCCTTTTTGTATGTCTTTAAATCCCAGGTTTATCCCGCACTCAAACCCTTCTTTTGCCTCTTTCAAATCATCTTTAAAGTGCTTTAGCGAACCCATCTTGCCTTTAAAAACAATTTCTTTTTCTCTTATAAGTTTACATACCGCATCCCGCGGAATCCTGCCTTTTGAAATAAAACAGCCTGCCACTACGCCTGTCTTTGAGACATTAAAAACCTGCCTCACTTCTGCCCTGCCCAGGAAAACCTCTTCTATAACAGGCTCCAGCATGCCTTCCATGGCAGCCTGTATCTCATTAACTATTTCGTAAATTATGCTGTAAATCCTTATCTCTACCTCTTCCTGTTTAGCCAAGGCGCTTGCCTCGCTCGTTGCATTGACATGAAACCCTATAACTATGGCATTTGAAGCAGAAGCCAGCATTATATCAGATTCATTGATATCCCCTACATGGCTATGCATTACAGAAAGTTTTACTTCCTCTGTGCTTAATTTTTTAAGAGAATCCTTTATCGCTTCCAGAGACCCTTGCACATCAGCTTTTATAACTGTCTTTAATTCCTTTACCTCTCCGGCCTTTATCTTATTATAAAGCTCTTCGAGAGTAACCCTGGAGGTTTTTCCGGCAAGTTTTTTCTTTTCTGCTTCCATCTGCCTGGCAGATACTATATCCCTAGCTTTTTTTTCATCGGCTATTACATAAAATCTTTCTCCTGCAAGCGGAACTCCGGAAAGCCCAAGTATTTCTACGGGCTTTACCGGCCCTGCTGATATAACCCTGCGGCCTTTATCATCCAGCATTGCCTTTATCCTGCCGTAATTAAGGCCTACCATAACTGTATCGCCTATTTTTAAAGTGCCGTTTGACACAAGCACAGTAGCGATAGGTCCCTTTCCTTTGGAAAGCTCTGCTTCTATTACTACCCCTACGGCAGATTGTTCTGGGTTTGCTTTTAATTCCAATAATTCCGCTTCAAGAAGCAGCATCTCCAATAAGACATCGATGCCCTGGCCTGTTTTTGCGGAAACACCTACCGTAATAGTCTTTCCTCCCCATTCTTCGGGAGTAAGGTCTTGCTCCGCTAATTGTTTTTTAACCTTGTCTAAATTTATGTTCTGTTTGTCAATTTTATTTATCGCCACTACTATCGTAACGCCTGCGGCGCGAGCATGGTTTATGGCCTCTATAGTTTGCGGCATTATGCCGTCATCAGCGGCAACTACAAGGACAACTATATCAGTAGCATTTGCGCCTCTTGCGCGCATTGCGGTAAACGCGGCGTGGCCGGGCGTATCCAGAAACGTTACGCTGCCTTTAGGCAGCATTACCTCGTATGCGCCTATATGCTGAGTAATCCCGCCTGCTTCTTTATCGACAACTTTTGTTTTTCTAATGGCGTCAAGAAGGGACGTTTTTCCGTGGTCAACATGACCCATAAATGTAACAACAGGCGCCCTTGGTTTAAGTTTTTTAGGATCTGCTGTTTTATCAAGCTCCGCTAAAAAAGTTTCCTCGAAACTAGGGAGTTTTTCAATCGTATATCCGAAATCTTTGCAGATCGAACGCGCAGCTTCCTCGTCAAGCGCCTGGTTTATGGTAACAAGCACTTTTCTATCCAGAAGTTTTTTCAGGAGTTCTGCCGGTCTTACGCCCAATTTTATGGCAATGTCTTTGATAACTATCGGAAAATCTATTTTTAAAACTTTAAGCTCCGGCGCAGGCTTCGGCTCTTCTTTTATTTCCTCTGGTTTTTTTTCTTCAACCTTTGCCTCAGGTTCTTTTGTCTTTTCAGGCTCTTTTATCTTTTTTGGCGCCTTTTCTTTTATCGGCGTTCCAGTGCTCTGGCGCGCAGGTACCTTTTCTTTCGCTTTTGTTTTTTCTTTCTTAGGTTTTAATTCTTCTTTTACAAGGAACGCTGTATCGTCATCAAGAGCGCTCATGTGGCTTTTAACGTCTATCTTAAGGCTATGAAGCTTATCTATAAGCTCTTTGCTTGTAACCCCTAGTTCCTTTGCTAACTGATGAACGCGTATGCTCATTCTCCATCCTTTGCATGTTCTTTCTCTTTTCCTTTTTTATCTTCTTCCGCAGCTGCCTCTCGCTCTTTCTCAGCCTTGGCTTCTCTATTTTCTTTATTCTTCTTATCCCTTACCTCGTGCACCTTTTGTTCCATGAGCTCTTTGGCTGATTTAAGAATCTTTTCAGCTGTTTTCTTGCCGATGCCCTTAACAGCAGTCAATTCTTTCAGGTCCAGTTTCATAATTTTCCCAACCGTATCATACCCTGCTTTTTTAAGCTCTTTTTCAGTCTTAGGCCCAATCCCATCAACCCCTATTATCGGGATTTCTTTTACTTCCTCTATCTCTGATTTGCTTCTTATGTCTATATTCCATCCTGTAAGTTTTGCAGCAAGCCTTACATTCTGGCCCTTTTTGCCTATCGCAAGAGAAAGCTGGTCATCCGCGACTATGACCTCTGCCCTTCTCTCGCTTTCGCTTGTTTTTACGCTGGAAATCTCAGCAGGGCTCAGGCTGGCTGATATAAATTCGCCTATATTGACACTCCAGCGCACAATATCTATTTTTTCCCCGTTTAATTCTCTTACAATATTTTTAACTCTCTGCCCTCTCATACCTACACAAGCGCCTACAGGATCAACCTTATCATCTTTAGAATACACGGCTATCTTTGAACGGTCTCCCGCTTCTCTTGATACGACTTTTATCTCTACGATACTTTCATATATCTCGGGCACCTCTAATTCAAAAAGCCTCTTTACAAAACCCGGGCTTGTCCTGGAAAGCAATATCTCAGGCCCTTTCGAAGACTTTTTAACATCTACAACTAATGCCTTAATCCTATCGCCCTGTCTGTATTCTTCGTTAGAAGGAAGTTCTCTTTTTGGCAAGATCCCTTCCACTTTGCCAAGGTCGATGATTATCATCCCTTTATCAAATCTATGAACACTGCCTGAACATATATCATTTACCTTTTTCTTATATTCTTCAAACAGCACATCCCTCTCAGCTTCGCGTATCTTCTGTATTATAACCTGCTTGGCTGTCTGCGCGGAGATCCTGCCAAAATCTCCGGAAACTTCTTTCCCGCCTGCCGCAAAAACCTTAAAATCTCCCGTTGTAGAATCAAATTCAACCTTTATATCTTCGACGTGCTTGCCAAGGTTCTTCCTGGCAGCGCTTACAAGAGCTGATTCTATTGCCTTTACAAGAATCTCTTTCTTAATCCCTTTATCCCGTTCGATACTATCCAATATTGCCAATAATTCCTGATTCATTTCTTTCCCCCGTTATTATAATTCAACTTCTTCTCTTGCCCGCACGATTTTCTCAAAAGGTATCTCTATAATACCTTTTTTCTTCACGTCTATCTTAACGCCTGCGTCAGATACTTCTCCTAATCTAGCAATATATTCCTTTTTGTCCAATATCTTTTCGTTTAATGTTACCCTTACTAACCTCCCCATAGCCCTCTCATAATCCCTTTTTGTTTTAAACGGCCTGTCAATCCCAGGTGAATCCACTTCAATAACATAACTTTCTTGTATAATATCTGCCGCATCTAAAACCCAAGATATTTTCTCGTTTAGTTCTATGCAATCTGAAAGTTGAATCCCGTCATCTTTATCAACCAACAGCCGTAAAACCTGTCTCCCAGCTTCTTTCCTGAAAATAATCTCTACGAGCTCAACCTGCTCTCCTTGTAAAATCGGCTCTATTATTTCCTTGATTTTATCTACCATAAAACAAAAAAAGCGGGCATACTGCACCCACTTCAACTAACCTACCCCCTTTCATAAGAGTAGATATAATATACTACATCCTATGGAAGCGTGTCAAGAAAATTCTAGAATTTTCTTGATACTAAGCCCATCATTGTTTCTGGGTTACTTGCGCTACATTCCAAATCTTGCTTCTTCTGAAACCGTCTCTAAAGGCCCAAAAACACCTAAAATCCTTTGTTCTTGCAATAGAGCTGTTCCCCTCTCTAAAATTTCCAGCTCCTGGGTTGTCATTTGGTTTAACTCATCAGGCATTTCATTACTGCTGGGAGAATGAAAAGCGTTCATAATACTGGTTAGAAGCTCAATATCTTCTATGCCAAATTCGGCTCTGGACCTTTCAATAGCTGGCCTTAAACTACCACCTTCCTTGTAGCGTTCACCCACGCTATACCTTAAACTGCCAGGATGCGCATGAAGCGGATTCGTAGCCCCTACCACAATTGCTTTAAAAAAGTCCTGTTCATCAACTTTATAAGGGTCCCTTCCATTTAATAAATTCCGGGCTTTTTGTTCTGCTTGGACTAGCGGCAATTCTTCGCCATTTTCACCCCTAACAAATTCCAGCATTGCCGCATCTCTGCTGCTTATTCTATAAAGCAACATCTGCTGTACTTCTTTGCTTAAGTAGTCCAAAGCGCGGGACAGGGCTTTATGGCCTACGTCGGTAGGATCTAAACCTTCTGCTTCCGCTATCCATGCTTTAAGCCCTGTAAAATCTCTATTCATAATCATTCCTCTTGCAATATCTATAAACTCTTTGGTAAATATTAAAGGCTTTGTTTCCATAATTTTTAAAGGATATTGCAGTCCAGACATACCCCATTTGACTAAAGCTCCTGCTTCACCAATTTTTCTAATCGGACAAGAAACAAGCAACCAATGTTTTTTTAACCGCTCCACCGTCTCAGACCTAAGTTCAGCCTGGCAACCCCCTTCTTCCTCTCCTCCTTTAAGAAGAAGTAAAGATATATGGCCTGTTTCTTCATATTCTAACCTGTCTCTTTCAATCATACCCTTTATATTACTAACGATAGCCGCTTTTTTCGCTTGTAAGGATATTGGAATATTTACTACTTTGCAGAAACCTTCAGGATTGGCCAGGCTGTTTGCAATAAAATCAGCGCCTGAATCTATAAATTCCTGTAGTTTTGTATTTCCTCTATCTATTGCAACAGCTATTGCATCATTTCCTTCTTTTATACGAACTATAAACCCTTTTAAATCATCAATAAGCATTATTTCTGCGTTAGATAAATTTTTTTCTGTTTTCAATCTCCGGATTAAATCCTTTTTATCTTTAGGCATTTCTGGCGATTCATCCCTACGAGAACCGAATATATTATTGCCGAATATAGCTACAAGGCCTGCCTCCTTACAAGCCTCTTGTGTATAGACAGGCGCTGCCCCGGAACAAAGATAGAGTTCTACATCCGTATATTTTTTAAGAAAATTCAGCAAAATCAAGGCGTCTGGAAAGATAAGCTTGGTTGGGGATTTTTTTATTTCCGCAATTATCGTCTCTCTTTTATCTCTATCAAAAGCTTCTATATATTCTTTCACAGATTTGACAGAAAAACCTCTATCTTTAGCAATCCCTTCTGCTGTTTCAAAGATTTTTCTTGCCGGTACAGTCGAGATAGCCACACATTGTTTGTAGATATTTTGTGCTTCCTCAACCTGTTTAGGGTTAGGAGACCAATTAATATCATCTATGCCATTTACTATCCGCGTTATATGGCGGATAAAAACCGCCAAAGTGATTTCTTCAGTATCGAGAACAGTGCCGTCTAAGTCAAAAACTATTACCCTCTTAGGTTCTTTCTGAGCTTCTTTTCTGGCAAAAGAAAACCCTGCTTCTTCTAACCTTCTCTGATAACCAGTTCGGTCTATGCTACTATTAAGCCATTCATAGCCCGGAATCCCCCTTAATCTATTCTCTATTGCAGCTGATAATATTTCATCCTTGGAAGAATTAAGAAAATCCACAAGCCTTTGTATCTCACCATCTTCTCGAAATTTCTGCGCCAATTTGACTAAACCATCTTTATCGTCCTTGTCTACTGCTAGAAAATCCCCAATGAGCCTTTCATGTAATTTTGAAGAGCCTAAATAATATGCCAATTGAATATATCGTTTTGCTATTTTTTCAGCATTGTCTGGTGTTAGCGACAGTTCTTCGGTTTCACCTGTAATTCTTTTTAAAACTTCCGACATGCCTTTGGTAAAATCAAATTCATCTTGAAATAGTACAATTGGTTTTGCACCAGATAATGCCCGATGTAATACTTCATATCTTTTATCTTCACTTGGCGATAACAGTTTTATTACTTCCATCAATGTCTTATACCACAGTTTAGAATAGTCATATGCTGCATCTTCTAGTTTAGTAGCCACTAATGCATAATCTATATCTCCTATCCTTCCCAACGGAACAAAGCCTTCGTTGTCAGAAAGATACCTGGCACTGCCTATAAAAATACAATTTACTGTTATGTCTTTATTGCCCGCGTCTTTTCTTATTATTTCAGTCGCAGTGGCACCAAGCAATTTTTCAAGCCTGCGCATATTCAATCTGCCATCATCGGTAAGCATCCCGAGCGGCTGGAATTTAACGGCAGATGGTTGTATCAATTTTCCCATTACCATAGCCGGCCTTAATGCGCCTGAACCTGAAAATGCATAACAAGTATTAGTAACAATAAACGCTGCAATACTTAAGAAAGATATTGCCCTGTAAACCTTTTTAGATTGCATTAGCGGTATCTGATATTCCTTTTTTAATAATGCTGATATTTTCTTTGTGATCAATTAACCTTATAAAAAACCCTTTTCCTCCCTGTGAAACTAAAGCCTTGTATGATGCCTCTGCGAAAAAGTCACGCACCATGTTAGGGCTTATATTATGAAGATAACCTTTAGCAAAACCTATGGCAGGCCTGCCAGGCAATGGTTTTTCGGGAATAAATGAGATAATAAACGGCAAGTATTTTTGCGGCTGAGCCAGGACCTGCTGAAAACTTATATGTTGGTCTCCTGTTCCCTGCATTACCCACTCAATGCCTTCTGAAATCAGATAATCCCTGAGATTATAAAATTTATCTCCTTCTAAATAAATAAACGGGACAAATTTCCTGGAGTCTTTCATGGCAAATTCAATTGCCTTTTCAAACGAAGCTATGTCTGAGATACTGGATTCCATCTTCTTTGATTCAGCAAGCTTTACTATTCTCCTGTATTCCTCTTCTATTGAACCTGGTTTTTTAGTTTCCTTTTCCTGAAGTTCTTTTAGCCTTGCCTCTAAAAGTCCTTTTCCTAGTTCAACATAAGGCTGTCTAAGATATAGATTCTCCTGAACTATCTTTGTAGCCGGGTTATCCAGATTATTTAAATCAACATCTTTTTTGCTGTATCCTGCTTTCCTGAGAGCCTTTTCAATCAATAAATTTCCAACAATAGAAGTAATGCCGTAGAATGTTGTAAAAAGCTCTGCTAGGGCATTTGCTTTTTCCTGATTATTGAGCTTTTTAAAATCAGGAATTTTTAAATCTGATATTTTTATAATCAGCTTTTTCTTGCCCTTGTAATATTTTTCTTGCGCCTTCCACTGAGACTCTCTTATTGCTATTAAGTTCGCAAAACCTTCCTGCCATATGCTTTCATTGAAATTCTGCTCAATGGATTTCCCAAACCAGAAAAACTGGTCAGGAAGTAAAAGTGCAATATCTGTTATTTCATTATCTACAATTTTTTTAGCAATACTATTTGCCTGATGTTTTCCTTCCCTGACTTTACTTATCCCATATTTACGTATCTTCCAGTATTTTTCAGCATCAAGACCAAGGTAAGCCAGGAATGTCATCATATGAAGATCTGCTGTCCACCTACCCCCTACATTATCAAACATCGCTCCGAAACCAGGCGCATCATCTCCAAGTTCCTTATCCAGGCCTGAATTCCTGATAAAAGCTGAAAGCCTGCTCTGTTCCGCCCTGTCTGTAGTCTCAAAAAACATATTCCCAAGAACCTTGGCGAATATATCATTTATCTTCTTGCTTGAAATATCAACTTTTTCAGATATGCGTTTCATAATACCCACATCTGATGTAAAAAGCTCTTTCCCTGGTCTTTCTTTTCTATTTATAAAATTAATCTCATGAAGCGTATCTAAAACCAATTTCGCAAATTTTTCTCCGTCAAGACCCATCTTTATAGCTTGATATTTTAATAGAACATAAAATATATCCACAAAAACCATCATTGTTTCATCAGTTGAGCCTGATTTTGAGCTTGGTATCACTGCCACTTCATCCCAGCCTGCTTTAAGTTCTTTTAAAGTCTTAACTATAAATTCTTCATAATCTTTGCCAAGCTCATATTCTCCAGAAATCTTTACGCCTTTCTGCGCGCCAAAGATATCAGCTATGCCTTGAAATGGTGTATGCTGCCCGCCTATGCCTAATTTAATAACCAGTTTTATAGGTTTACGCCTTTCAAAAAAATCTCTCATGCTTTTAACAGTCCCAAGAAAAGCCTTTTTTCCGTCTTCAGTATAATATCCCTGCTCACCTTCAAAAGCAAAAGAACCATTTATTGCAGACCCACTAGGCACACCATAGCCATCCTGCCTGTACCCGCCTTTCAGGAACCTGTCAGCCATGGCCTTATCCCCATGCGCATTAAGTAAGGTATTTAATTTTTTAGAAATAGAAAACGTTTTCATAAAATACCAAAATTGAGGGACGGTTCTATTATTGGCTCCACCAGAACCGTCCCTGAAATACTATTTAGCAAATATTATAAATTTGTCCCAACTGCTGCTGTGCCAAGAGGCAATGCTTCTGGCAGCATAGTAGCTGCATTAGCTTGATTCCCGAACACCTTTTCTACTTTATCTATCAAAATTTTTGACCCAACAAAGAATGGCTCGTGCTGGTGCAATTTTCCGACAGGTATATCAAGTATATTCTTTCTGCCATTTGTACTGCTGCCGCCTAACTTCTCTGTTATAAAACTCATAGCTACAAGTTCACTATCAAGCCTTAAGCGGCCTTCGGGCCTCCTAACTGTGCCAGGATATGCATACATGCCTCCATCAGCTTCTGAGTCCATTCCAAATAAAATTCCAGCAATATCAACGTTCATTGAACCACTGTAACCAGCCTTTCCTTCATGTTCTCTTTCTAATGTTGTTATCAGGCTCTCAAGATCATCTATTTCAGACTTACCTTTAGGCACCATATCAGGCCTTTCTCCTCCAATTGCTAGCCTCAAACCTTTCTCTGTCCTTTCTGGCAATGGCTTTAACATTCCAACCCTGCTAACGCTTCCATCTTTGTCTACTTTAAACAGAAATACCTTATCTGACTTAGCTGAGGCATATACAAGCATTGTCTGCGGACCGTAAAGGACAAAACATACTCCTCTTACATCTCTATGGCCTATTTTGCCTATAATATCATTTGACTCACCTTTATCCCAAATAGTCAGAATTGTAGACACGCCTCCAAATGTATCTACTTTACTTGAACCATCTAATGGATCAAAGCTAACCAGGTATTTAGCATTATCATTTCCAGGATATCTCATATCTTCTTCTTCTGAATAAAAAGCGCTTACCCATGATATACCGTTAAAGTCACTTGCTACCAAGCGCTCTCCTGTTTCTTCTGCTGCAGTTAAACGCCTTTCCAACTCCTGATCATTACCAGGATTCAAAAGCCTGTTCCTGAATGTCCTATTAGTGAATGTATCTCCTCCTACCTGCTCATCTCCTGCAAGATTAATTTCACCTAACCCTTCTTCCACCCCTATTACTGAAAACATTGGCGTTACTGTAGTTGTTGCTACACGTGCAACATGGCCTACTATTCTTACTATTTCGGTGTCTTCCCCTATCTCATCACTCAATACACTCTCTAAGCTCTTTCCATCAGCATTTTCTCTTGTTGTATCTATACTCTTAGGTGGGCCTCTTACAATCATATTGCTTTTATAAAACTCTTTACGCTCATCAGGATTTAAATTTTCGCCCCCCCTTAGACTTTGCTCCATTCTTTCCATTACGTCCTTATTCCCAAAATAAGCCCAGATTTGTTTCTCAGGATTAAAAGAATCTTTGCCTAATTTTAATTCAGTGCAGGATATTGGGCCATCTTCAGTCATTATTAAAGACCTTCCTCCAGCTGATTCAATAATAGAGCCCCACATTACTGCATCACATTGTGTAATCGGCGCAGCAATAATCCCTCCTTTTAAAATCATCTCGTATAAATCTGCTGCAGATTCGCTTATCCTGACTTTTTTACCGCTTCTATATATCTCCTTGTAATAAAAATCATTAAGCGCTGGTGGCCAATCTTTTACCTTGCCCCATATAGCAAGTTCGTCGCCTTTATAATTCATCTCAATAAGACTGGTTTCCCTGCCCCCTCTCTGCCTCTGAACAAAACTCTTAATCTTTTCATCAAGTATAAAATCATATACACAGAACTCATCTCCTACCTTGACCCTTGCCACTAAACCAGTTGCCGGGCCATAAACAACCATAAATGTAGCTATGAGATTATCTTTTGCGAACTGACTTCCATCATATACAGCAAATAATGCAGTGACACTCCCGTTATTTTTCTCAATATTAGAAGATGCGTCCAAGGGATTTATGAGAATTGTATATTTCCCATTCGGATTCACTGAAACAGGTTTTTCTTCTCCTTTCATCCAGATGCTGCCTATAGAAGCTTCTTCACTTCTTTGAGTTAAAGTACTTTTTATTAATTTTGCTAAAGCCCTTTCTCGTTCTTCAGGGCTATTAAAGTCCTCATATCTAATGGTATCGCTTGCAGACATACCAAGACTTCCAATTGCTGAACCTATTTCAGTAAGCTCATGAGGAATAACATCCACACCCACAAGCCCTCTTTTCTGCTCTATCATCCTCCTTGCAGAACGCTTTGCAAGCTCTACGCCAGGCTGGTTATCATATATTATTGGTTTTGTGAATAATTTGGACTTGGACTGCACCATAACTGCTTGTTGCAAAGCAATAATAAATGCGCCAAATGACCGGGGATTTTCACCATCAAGCAAAGGAAGTGACAATGAAAAAACAGGTTTGTTATTTTTTCTTAATAATGAATCAGATGCTCTATAGTAGCCTGAACGCGTAGAATCCAATCCTGGAGCCTGAGTGTCTTCTATGTTAACTAAGGTTACAACTTCTGAATCTTTGTCATAAACAACTGCTTCAGGATCAAGCCCTACTGCTCCAGTAGTATATTCTTTTACACCTGGCTTGCCATAGCTTTCATTCCATAATTGAATAACCCAGTCCAGAAATCCTGACAGCCTATAAGAAAAAGGGGCAACAAAAGACAGGCTTTTTTGCTTTTTAAGATTTAATTGGCTTCTTAGGCCTCCATACATATAACCTATTGAATTATATACTTTTTGTTTTGCCTCTTCTTTTAACTCATTTCCTAATCTTTGCAATTCTGCTGATTCTTCTGCAGTCTTTTTCTTTTTTGTATCTAATTTTACGAACTTCTTTAGTTTATCTGAACTAAGCTCTGTTGTATTTACATAATCTCTAGCACCTTCTAACAATTCTAATAATTCATTATCTGTAAGCTTAAGCCCTATGACTGCAATACCCACTGCGGAAAGCACTGTGAATCTGCCCTCTACTAAAGGAGGTACATCTAAGGTGCGATACCCTTCTCTCTTTGCCTCCTTTTTCAATAAGCCATGATCAGGATCTGTAATGGCTAATATATTCTTTTTGTAATCCGCAGGCTGGCCAATACTGCTAAAACTCTGCTGCATCATTTCTTTTACAGCTGCGAAGACTGTATTGGATTCCATTGTTTCTCCGGTTTTGCTGATTACAATTATTCCTGTTTTTGTAAAATCAATATTCTTGGTTATTTCTTCTATATAATCCGGATCCACGCTTTCAAGAAAATAAACATTTGGAATTTTTCTATCACCAGGCACAGAAAGTGCTTGCAAGCACATCTTTGCACCTACGCTAGAACCTCCTATGCCTATTACAAGGACATCCTCAAACTCCCTGAAGTCCTTCATTATACCTCTAAAATTATCTGATTGGATTTCCTTTATCATGCGCTCAGGAAGATTAAGATAATCATGTTTACCTGCAAGTCTTTCTTTTGCCACTTCCATCTGTATATCTACCAAATCTGCAACAACCTCAGGCATCTCTTCCGTAGTTACTCCATCTTTTCCAAGAGCACCTGAATAATCAAGGCTAAGGCCAGAAGCATCTCTTATAACACTAGGCTTGCCCTCTGCAGAAACAACCTTGCTCGCAACAGCATTTTCTGTCTCTTTTTCTAAACTAGCAACTGTTGTTTGCGCCCTTTCTCCTTTATCCATTTTATCTAGCAATCTAGAAAGAACGAGTTTTTGATAAAGCGTTGTATAAATCAATCCTCCTAAATTAACTCCATCTACTTTCTTAATTCTATAGCCTAAATTTGGCCTTTTCCCATCTGCTAAAGCCTGTTCTGTGCCTTCCATTGCAAAATTCATAAGGTCAGCAAATGACATATTTCTAAATAGATTGTAACTGGACCTTCCGGCAGCCAGATTGCTATTAAATTCATTCACCCCAAGTGTAATTACTTGAAACATATTATGGCCTTTTTGCCAGTTTTGTAAACTGGCATGATTATGCCTTGTGCCTACTGCGCCTTGAAAAACTAAACTATTACCTTTTCTTCCGCTTATAACTAAATTAAACTGATTTGCAGTCCATACACCAAATAACCTCAATTTTTCTGAAAAAGGACAATAGATGCTCACATCTTTTGCCTTTTTTTCATATAGCGCTGCAATAATTCCAGGATGCATATATTCAGGATACATGAATATGGCTGGAATTCCTGTTGTTGGAGCAGTTAAATCTATTCCTGCTATATCCTCAGCAGCAGATTCAGCTCCTGTCAATATATCCTGAGCCTCCCTAACTTTACCTGCCAAAACAATAGGCAGTAATCCTGCGGCGCTAAAAAAAGAATCCATGTTGCCTAAGCCTTCGGGTAATGAAAACTGTTTCTCAGAAGGCACTGTTTCCCCTAATGTCTTTCCTGAGTCACCTACAATAGCAAGTCTGGATGCTATACCTTCTTTACCATATATTTCTTGTAAATACCTGCATGTTGCAGCATTAGCATTGCTTATATTATTACCTATTACTAAAATTCCAGCCTTTTTTAAATCTATGCGGTGTGCAATTTCAACTACCTTATCCATGTCCACGAAATGTATCCTAGGAAATCCTTTTCTTTCTGCTTTAGAAAGGTTGTTCCGGTTTTCTTCAGTAAGCGCTGTAAATGCCATATGGGTACCGCTATCTTCTCCGCCTATAATCAAAATATCATTATACTTATCTTTCCATTCTTCTGCTAGCGCGCTCATCCGGGCTATATCTTTTTGTCTTTCCACATAACTTGACGGGCTTTTATATAACCCATTAAGGCTGTCATCTGATTGAATAGAGGCGTGGACCTCTTCCAATGCATCTTTCACTTCAGCCAAATCTTCTTCACTAAGCCCATGCTCAGGAGTAACCTTTTGAGATAGCGAATTTGCAAATTGAAGTTTTTGTGCGCCTCTTGTAGTACATGCTATTGAGGCCAATATCTGGTCGTCCAGCCTGCTATTTAATCCTAATCTGCTTTTTCCTGCTATTAAACACTCAAACTCTTCAGCTGCGTTATTAATTGCATCCAATAAGACTTCATTTCTTTCATCATATTTATTACCCAAAGCAAGTGCAACGGCAAGCTGAAAACCTTCATGGCCTTCAGCTGCTGCTACGATACTCATCTCTCCCTCTTTTATCAGGCCATCTATAAACCTTCTTGGTAAATATATACTTTTTCTTTTAGGGCTATTATGTCCAGCATTATATTCATTAAGGCTCTTCGCAATAATAAGAGGATTATCAGGATCATTTGGGTCTTTTATTAAAACTGTCAAAGCTGATTCTATCGTATCTTTAATTTGATCTTTGCCTATTGTTGATAGTCGGATTCTAAGGCCTAAGATTTCAGAAATGTTTCTCTCTAGTCTTGTTAATATTAGTTTTACTGCTGATGCATCCAGGCTGTCTATAGCTTTGAAAGTTGCAGGTAAAATAGCAGCGTGATATCTGCTGATTCCTCTGACTGGTTTTCCATTTTCTTGAATTACAAAAAATGTTTCTTTGTCTTTGTTCCTTGCGTCATATGCTAATCTTATTGCTTCATTTATGCTATTAGAGCCACGATGCGCAACTCCTGTACCTTTGGCTGAAGCAACTTCTAAAAATTCATCCCTAAGCTTATCAGAATTAAGCGGCACCCTGAGCGCTGCTTTATTTTTAAATAAGCTATTATAATCAGGGGCAGCATAGCTAGCATTTGTAAAAATAAAAGCAATCAGGGTAAAAAAAGATAGGGTTTTTTTAAAGTAGCTATGCGGCATATTCTTCCTCATTATGAATAAATTCATATACCTGAACCTATGTCTCTAGATATCTTTGTAATAGCAGGCTGCAAACCTTCGTGTTGAGTGTCTGTAAGCATTTGATTCATCTCAGCTACAATTGGTTGATTTTCCAATTCAGCAGCATCCTTGGGATCAAAATCAAAAACATTGCCCTCGGCGTGCAATTGATTCACTGCGGTAATCATAATCCAATACCCCAAGCCCAACATTTCATTCAAATCTTCTCTCTCACGCCCTTCGCCTAAATCTTTTCTATAGTAGGCTTCACCAGAAATCGTAAAAGTTGAACCTGTATTAGAAAATCTTACTAAAACCATGGCGCCTGTTTTAACATTTGTCAGATGGACACCGCTTACCAAACTAACCTTAGGATCATCGAAATTAATTAAAAACCTAGTTTTATCAGTACAATATTGTTTAGCCAACATTTTCATTCTACCTGCAATAATATATTTGTACTTATCATCCTTCACTGGCATCTTGGGTTTCCGTTCATCATCTATAGTCTTTTTAATGCCATATTCTTGTTCAAGCCATTCTAATTGCTGGGCAGGGGTTCTACCTTCCCACTGATGGACCATACAGCCTGCCAAATAAATAAGGAAAAGAGCGGCATTATCACCACCTTGATAACCCTCACCATTTGGCATTCTATATTCTTCTGGCGCGCCCCATTTCGGGTTTGTCATAGGGTTCATAAATGCATGCGTAGTATTTTCTACAGCCAGATCAGCTGGCAAGCTCGCCATTCCTCTCATAAAAAATGGATAACCAGCCTCATGTGGAACAACCTTGATTGGAAATCCTCTTTCATTAAGCACCTTTGCTAAATCTTTAGCGCTTACCCCTGTTCTCATGTCGCAAATTACAGTAGGAGGAGGAAGTCCTTTAGCTTTATAACTGCGCGCCAGTGGTTCCATAGCCAGAAGTAATAACTTCGAACCTGATAAAGCTATTGCTTCTCCTTCTTCATTTATAGCAACAATCGATCCTCTATCAGCATCAGGGTCTACTACTAAAACCGTCCTGCCTGTCTCTTTCGCTATCTCTCTCAATCTTTTATTTATAGCAACTTGAAGCGGATGCGCATTAGGATTATTAAGCTCATTAGGGTCTATAATATTGGCTGTATTAAAATTCTTATCCACGCTTCCACTTTCAACCTCTATATCAGCACCAAGAGCCTTGAGCATATCCACTAGATTCTTAGCCATTGGACTGCCACCCATAAGAACATAAAATTTTGCTTTTTCACTTTTCAATAACTCATTTGTTGGTATATCACTGCTATCAGAAGTTGCTCTTATCATATCTGCTGCAACCTCAATATTATTTTTTATAACATTACTCACAGTTACAATATTCCCAACAGGAATATTACGTTTTACTGGAGTAAAATCTTTTTCAACTATAGCATCATATAATGTGCCGCTTGTTACGTCTTCGCAATGCCGAATTTCAGATCCGCAGTATACTTTAGCGCCTCTGCCTAACTTAGCTCCTATAAAATCATCGCGAACATGGCTCATGGTAAAATAAACCCAGTTTCCGCCTTTTCCATTATTCATTGCATGATAAAGCTGACCATAATTTCGCGTATCACCGCCATTTATAACGCCCCAGTAATAAATACCTCCTCCATTATCGCATATCCCTGTCCTCAATATTGCATCAGCAAAAACCTGAGCTGTTTCAAAATGCTTATGATATGCATCGACGCCTATATGAAGCACTATACCATCTTGCCTGCCCTCTATTTCCTGCAACTTCTTTGCAAAGGCAAATGCAAATGCCACTGTAAATGCAGGGTTATCTTTCCAGTATTTAGAGCGAATATCATAATACATAATCCCTGCATGTATCATCTCTTGGACCGAATTATCAGAGAGAGTATCCATAAACTTCTGCAACTCCTCGGTATAGCTACCATCATCGTTAAAAAACTGGCCATTTAGCTTAAACACCCGGCCATGAATATCCTGTAATCCAATACCTGCAACTATACCTCCATCAACTCTTGACAACTTCTGCACATTTTGAACCAAAAACTCCGCTTCTCTACCCTGTTGTGTTCGTAATCCGTCCACTTTTTTAAAAGTTTCTACTATCTTTCTTACTTGCTCTAGTTTAACTTGATCTAACTGATCTAATGTCCCTCTGCCTAAACCTTTAGGCAGGATTTTTGCTATTTCTGTATTTATTTCTACTAATTCTGCACGGGTAATATCTTTAAATGGCTCTGTGAATTTAACAACTCCCCTTGATGTTTCTTTGTCCTCTAATATGCCGAGCAAACGGCCTGCGTTTATTTCTCTGTCAACCATTCTGACACCAACTGCAGTGCGCTCCGTTTTTAATTTCCCAGTTGAAATTTCTGTGATTCCCTGACCATCACGTAAGCGTATAAGTAAATCCAAAAGGTTAAAAAGAGAACCTACGGCTGCTTCCGGTTCTACAGCACTTAAATCTACCTTTTGTAGCTCCTTTGCGATTATTTGCCCTGTGCCTGCTGATGGTATATTTACAACTACTGTGCCATTATTAAAAGCATCTGGCTTTGCTTCTTTTACTTTATTATCAGCGGTAACTTCAACATAGTAAATATACCCTTCACGAGAAGTAAGCTTTAACACACCTATATCATTTAGCTCTAACCCAACTATTGACGGCCATCCTTTAAAGTCAGTTCTTCCTGCTGCTGCGCTTTGAAATACTAAACAAGCTACCACTCTTGGAGGTAAATTCCATCGATGCAAATCCTCTGGTTCAAAATCCCATATTTTTGCAAGTTCAGGAATTACTTGACGTCCAAAAGCCGCATCCATATCTGTATCACAACCCATATTTACTCGAAGGCCGGTAGAAGTGATGTATCTTTTTACAATTCCACCTAAATCTAATTGTTTCAATAATTCTACAAGGGGTTTTCTTTTTCCTGACAATAAGAAATGGTAATTTTGCTCATCCATATCTGTCTTTGAATACGGAGATACTACTATATAAGAATACCCCTTATCCTTTAAAAGCCTTGTTATGCCTTTTGTATGGAATCCGCCTGCTATTAATGCACTTACCTTTGATCTGCGTTTCTCAATCTCAAACAATGAATTATCCACCATTGCCACATCGCGCTCTTTTACAACCTTGTAAAATTCTTCAAGTTCAGTTAGATGCGGGTCTATTAAAGCCGAATTATAATCTATGTAGTTCGTTTGGCCCGTTAGGCCTATTTTGCCTGTTATGCCCGTTATTGCAGATTTGAACCACGCCACCTTATGGGATTCTTTATTTTCAAGATAATAATCTAATTCTTCATTTGAGACCTTCAGATTAAAAAACCCTTCAAGGAAATCTATATTGCGGAGCGCCTTCACAAGCGTTTTTTGTTCCTCTGTTCTACAGAGCGCTTCTTTTATTTCAAAATTAAGGTCTTCCAATTCTATGAATAGCTTTGTGGAATCTAATGAATTTACTTTTGTGAGGTAGGTTACAAAGCTATTTATAGCTGTATATTTTGCAGAAAATTCGTCTTTAAGGTGCTTATTCGCAAGGTCTTTCAGGTAACTATAAAATGAAAACGGCGATATCTTCTGGTCTTTGAAAAGCTGGGCGTTGGCGTTTAAAGAATCAGATTCTCCTTTCATGGATTTGGATAAAAACGCCGCCTGCAGATTCAGTAATAGATTCTGCAATTCGTTCATTATCTTCAGCTGGCCTATTCTTTTCTCCATATCAATAGTTTCATTCAATAGCGAAACATTCTCATATTTGAGCGTTGGGATATTAAGTTTTTGGACATATCCTGTAAGGTATGTTATATAATCTGCTGACTCAAGTTTCTGCGCCTTATAATCTAATCCCTTCTGGTCTAATTCCAAAAGCTCTTTTGTATAAAGCTTGTTTTTAAGTTCTTCAAGCGCCTTTTTTGCCTGTGATATAAAAACCTGTGACTGGGGATTAAATTTCATTATCTTATTAAAATCAATTATATTTTTGAAATATATTTCCTTATTTTCAATTCCCCAGATAGGTAGAGCAGGGTATTTTGTTATTGAGAGGTATTCCTCTCCTGTAAGCTCGCCTGCATTGACAAATATCTTTGAGACCTTTTCCCTTGTTGCATAATCCGGGAAACTTGAAATACTTGAAGTATCCACTGCGCCATCAGCACCTTCTGAGCACACCAGGCCCATTTTATAATCATTCAATAAAAGCTCAAGTATCTTGGCAAGGTTATACTCTGCCTCAGGGTTCGTATGAAGATCCTGGATATGGACAATTAGCCTGGAGTTTTCAGCATCTGGGTTCTGGTAGACTTCGGTAATTCTTCCCAACTCTGCAGGAATATGGATAAGTGATATATCAGAAAGATGGGATGAGAGTATCTTCTGAGCCTCTTTTTGCTGGGACTCAACCTGGTTTGCGTCTTCTCCGTTAAGAATGGCCTTTTTCCTCTGAATAACGCCATTATTCTGGTCATTAATCTTCTGATAGTCCACCTTCTTGTTCTTGAATACAGACTTTGACTCAGGCGCGGCATATATGCTATTAGTGGCTATAAAACTAATAAATGTAACTATAGAAGCAACCTTCTTCATAGTATTAAAAGTCATATCTTATTCTCCTTTTTATATAAATACTTTTAAAATCTATATAAAAGTATACCATGTAACCGTTTTCTTGTCAAATAAAAAATTGGGCGTTTTCCTTCATCCCCTATCCTTTATTTTTGCTTAGTTTCCTCAAATTGTTTTATTATTTCTTCTATTGGCTTGCGCTTACCTGATAACAGAAAACGATAATTCTCTTCGTCTATGCCGGTTTTTGCATACGGAGATATAACTATATAGGAATAGCCTTTATCCTTTAAAAGCCTGGTCAGGCCTTTTGTATGAAATCCGCCTGTTACCAGAGCAGCCACTCTTACGTTGCGCTTTTCTATTTCTGAGACAGCGTTATTAAACATAGCCAGATCCCTGGATTTTGCGGTTTCATAGAAATCTTCTATCTCCCCTAGGTGAGAATCTATTAAATCAGGATTAAAATCTATATAATCTGCCTGGGTCGAAAGCCCTGCCTTGGCCCTCAAACCCGCTAAAACATCCTTAAAGAACGCTACTTTGTGAAAATCCCTGTTATTTAAATAATACTCCAGGTCCTCGTTGGAAATTTCAAGATTAAAAAAGGTCTCAAGAAATTTTATATTGCGCAGGGCAAGGACAAGCTCTTTCTGTTCATTATTTACAGCGAGCTTTTGTTTTATTTCGTAGGTCAGATTCTCTATCTCCGTAAAAAGTTTTGCGGAATCAAGCGAATTGACTTTTGCAAGATAATCCACAAAGCCCATTACATTTGGATATTTTGACAACTGGCCCCCTAACTCTTTACCTGCCAGCTCTTTTAGATAATTATAGAATGAAAAAGGCGATATTTTCTGGTCCTTAAACAGGGTGGCCTTAGCCATTAAACTATCCATATCCGTGCTATTGGGCTTCTTGGCAATAGCTGACTGTAAATTCAAAAGCATGTCCTGGGATTCCTGCTTGACCTTTTGCTGGTCAATCCTGGATTCCTGTATTATAGTCTCATTTAATAGCGTTATATTTTTATAGCTGTCTGCCGGGATGTTCAGTTTCCGAAGATATAAAGACAGGTACTTTAAGTAATCGGTTGTTTCTATTGTCTGCTGTTCGTAATCGTCTTCTTTCTGGTCTATCTCCAGCATCTCTTTCGAATAAATTTTTGGTTTTAATTCTTCTAACGCCTTTTTAGTCTGGGAGATAAAAGCCTGGGAATCATGATTAAACTTCATTATGCTGTTAAATTCCTCGATATTTTTAAAATAGATATCTTTATTTTCAATGCCCCATATGGGTAGATCCGGATATTTTGTTATGGATAAATACTCCTCTCCTGTGAGCTCTCCTGAATCAACAAAAAGCTTGGCTACTTTTTCCCTGACTTCTGGGTCAGGAAAACTGGCAACGCTGGAAGTATCAACCGGGCCCTCTGCCCCTTCTGAACACACTAACCCCAGATTATAGTCTTTAAACAATATTTCCAGTATCCTGGCCAGGTTAAGCGTTGCTTCCGGATTAGTATGTAAGTCCTGAATATGCACTACGAGCCTGGAATTATCCTGGTTAGGGCTCTGGTATATTTCCGCTATTTTCCCTGTTTCCTGGGGGATGTGGATGAACGATATATCAGAAAGACGCGAAAAAACTATCTTCTGGGTTTCCTTTTTCTGGACTTTAGGTTTATTGACAGCCTCTTCGCTGCGCATAGCTTTTTTTCTTCGAAGGGCTTCTTCTTCTTCAGTGCTCAGTTTTTGGTAGTCAATTTTTTTATTTTTGAATATGGATTTGGAATCAGACGCCGCATGTATAGTATTAACAGCTATAAATATGCCCAGGGCAATAATTGGAGTGATTTTCTTAAATGATTTAAAAAACATGGCTCCCCTCTTCCGCTTTTCTGTCAAACAAAAATTCTATATTTTTATTGTGTACTACGTAGCTAATAATGATAGGATTTTGCCTTTTATTTCTTCTTTTTTGGATTCCAGGATTTCTCCGGTTTCTCTTATCTTTATCTCGACTACGCCTCTTTTAAGGCCTTTATCCCCTATCACTTAGGCATAATTAAAACCTGAAAAAGCGCTATAACCAGAGGCCAGATTATTCCTTATAGGCCTTGACCTGTGGTTCTAAGTCCTTGAACAGCTGTTTCGAGATACACACCAGCATCTGAAGGTACTCCTGGCTGGGTTCCCTCTCTTAAATTCAGTACAGTTACAGCATCTTCTGCATTGCTAATTTTTTTAATAATCTCTGCAAATATCGTTTCTCTTACATCCTTAATAGATAATCTATCTTCTACGCCCCTTGATGAAATAACAGTAATCTCATCATCTTGTTCTCTGCTGGATAGATACTCAGCCACATCTAAAACATCACTCGCATCTCTTTCTTCTGCTGGCTGATAATAAGTCTGCATTATCGCTCTTTCCACACCTGGCAACCCTCCACTTCTTATAATTTGCCTATACTCTGCCATAGTATTGCCGGTTCTCTCTATGTAAGCAGTCATACTACCTTTTTGGTCAATAATTCTACGGGCATCTGCTCTGGCCATGGCTTCATAGCTTGTGTCCAAACAAATCTTTACATCTGCTTGCCGTTCTATTTCAGTTCCAGCTAATCTTCCATCTATCACCACGCTGAAACCAAGATCATGGACTTGTTTTATCAATTCCATGATATGCATTATAAGCAGATTTCTGACAATGTTACTGTTCATAACAAGTGAAGATATATTGTCATTGATATCTTGGCTGCGGAGTTGACTTAAAAGATCTTGATTATTAAGCAAATCTGTGTCTTTATAGCACAATGTTACAGCGCCGCCTATTAATTTATATTTCACGTCCTCCAAGGTTTGCTGCACTGCAGCAACTATCGTATCAGGCTCTGTAGATTCTATAGTATTACGGTTTATACCTGTTCCAAGCAGGCCAGCTGTTATCAGCCTGCTTATCTCTCCTCCAGGTATACGTGTAAATCCTAAGACATTGCTTATATCTTTACTCATCGTGCTCTTGCCTGTCATGGCTAAGCCATCTATGGTTACAGTAATTGGCTTACCATGCTTATGAAGGAGTTCTTTCACCTTTCTTGATAACATCTCGTCATGCGTAAACATCGCATCCTCAAGTTTACTTTCTAAAAGGCCTATATCTTCTTGAGGCAGCTGAGCTAAATCAGAGAATAGCTCCGACCTGCTAGGGCAGCGAAAGACGCACATAATACTAATTAAGGCCTTTTTGGGTATATTATATTTAGCAACGTTCTCTACAAGAGCTCCTTTTAAAATACCTCCTTCTTCATAGTGTCTAAGCAAGTCATGTGACAGGCTGCCTGAATGTGCGTCATTTGGATCTGTCTCCCCTCTTACTATTAATCTTAAGAAATCCTGCTCATCAACTTTATAAGGATCTTTCCCACTTAATAAATCACGGGCTTTTCGTTCTGCGTCAGCTATATCCAATTCTTCGCCATGTTCGCCTCTAATATACTCTTTTATTATTTCTGCCCTGCTAACTATCCTGTAAAGTACAACCTGGCTCCCTTCTTTACTTAAATAGTCCAATGCACAACGTAAAGTCTTAATCCCTGCTTCTTCTGGATCTATCTGTTTAGCTTCTTCTATCCATGCTTTAAGCCCTCTCATGTTTCTTTCTTTAATCAGGTCTTTGGCTCTATTCAGAAATTCAGTAGTATATTTATCATTCAGTTGCATTGATCTTAACGAATGTTGTAAACCTGACATGCCTCGCCTTCCGAAAACCCCTTCTTCTCCAATCCTTCTTTCTGGAGTAGTATAATATAAATAATGCTTACTTAATCTCTCTAATGTCTGAGTATAAACTTGAGGCTCTAAACCTCCGACATTGCCTCCTATAAAAAGGAAACTTGAAATATAGCCTCTGCCTTCACTTTTTGCTCTATCATTCTGAACCATGTCTATAATTTTTCCAATGGCCTTTTCAGGGATAAATCTGACCTCTTGTGACTGTGCTCTCTCCCAAATCGTAGTTATAATGCGATCGAGACGACTTCTATAAAAACTATATGTTTTTTCCCTAACAACAACAGAAGTAACTTTAGGCTTGTCTCGCAAGGGTCCAGGCATACCCGGAAATGGCCTAGTCAACATCCTGGGAGTATAAGTTCCTGCCACTGGAACGTCGTTCCATGCAATAGTAGTTGCATCTATGGGATGGGTTCCTCTCACTGGCCCTTCAATGGTCCGGATCGTTGTAATGAAATCTCCTGAAAATTCTAAAGTACCTCTTCTCTGCTCGTGTCTATACACAAATGACCCTGGCTTGCCTTCCTTTCCTATTGAACAGCGCAAATAACTAGCTACTATTGCAGTATCATCAGGTATTATTACTGTTTCCCCTTTTTTGGCTATTATTTGAATAAAACTATTAGCAATCCTTACTCTATTTCCTATTATTAAAGTTACGCCTTCTGGAACATCAATAACACTGCGATAACGCAAGAATTCGTTTGGGCTAGAATATACAATCTTACCCTTATTAGAATCAACATTGTATATTTTATCATGGGTAATAGGCAGCTCAAACAGACCTCTATATAAAGCCCTCTCTAAAAGATTATCCTTTGAAACCTCGTAATCTGCCAGCCTCTTGGCTTCTTTAATTGTACCAACATCAGACCAGATCGGGCCAAAGTTAACACATGTTAAACCGCCGGCTGCCAGGTCAATGTCCAGAGCCATTTCCCAGATTCTATTCCAGTCATAGTGAGTATATGTTGTGACTTTCTCAGCGCTTTCCAGAACATTGGCTCGCACAGTACTATCCTGTATCATTGCTGATCTAATATCTGCGGCAAAAGCATTGATTAAATCTTTTTTAAGTGCCTTCTCTAAAAAGGCTTTCAAAGTTTTCTGATAAGTATCCTGAACAGGAAAAGCTGTCTCAACTATGCCTTCCTTAGCAGCCTTTTCTTGATAAGCATTTACTTGGCCTTCATAAGCTTCGGAAGCTATACTAAATTTTTGACAATAGGCTTCTTTTAAGGAGCTAGCCTGACTTATAAAATCAGTCACCTGCTGCTCTGCCAAATACATAGCGCCTCTTTTTTCATAGTCTTCCATCCATGTTTCCTGGGTTACAGTCATGGGTGTAAGGATTAAGCCTGCCCAGTCAAGTGCGGCTACCATTTTTGGAGTCTGGCCTTTGGGAAGCTTTCTTGCCCAGAAAGAACCGCTGTCCTCTCTTTCAGTAGGCTGTGAAAATAGAGTATAAATCTTTTCTGCTACAGGCCTGGATAAAAGAAAATAGAAAGTATTTGTAAAAGAAACAGTGCCTCCTTCATCTAAAACTTTGTTTATCAATCCTTCTACTCGAGACTTATGTTTATTAGCTTCGCTATATAACCTTTTCCACTCATCAAAAGTAGGGATAATCTTCCTGATTTCAGGTTCCACCTCGCCGTTTTCATAGACATAATTCCATACCTCCTCCTGAACAATCATAGGAAGGGCGATAAGGTATAAGGCGTAATCCCCGGATTTTTGTTTCAAGTCATCTAAATACCTGTTCCTTCTGGTATCTAAGTTGTATAAAAATTCCGAAATGCTTTTTCCGCAAGTTTCTTCATTGCTTTCTTCAATAGCATTGATCATGACTCTGTTTAGTAATTTCCATATGTTTGGTTTTTCTTCAAAACCTTTGACGATACCCGTTTCCCTTTTTGCAAACATCTGGCCAAACGGCGGCCCCCAATGTTTAAGTTCATTCAATGATGCCCTTAAAACCTCAGTCTTCCTTGCATAGAGATAAAACCCTCTATCTGATCTGTAAGCATCAGCTGTATACATGGCTGGGAGTATCATGTTATCGCAGGGAATAACAATAAAAAATTCGCCATATATGTTTCTTTCTACTAACCCCTGAACCATGCCTTTTACCTGTTCAATGCCCTGTTCCATCATTGTGCGGCCATTGTCAAGAATGATTTCACCTTTTCCATCAGAAGATGCTGTAAGAAGAATATTTCTGGCTCCTGCGCCGCCATTAACTGCCAAGACATGCAATATAACCTTTTTATTACCCTTGGCTTCCTGGTCTCTTGATGGCTGGGCCAAATAGTCCTCAAATAAAGGCATCATACCTACTATATTGCCAAGCCATAGATCGTCCCTTATGCCAATCACTTTCAAAGAATCATATATACGCCCCAACCTCGCGCGATAAAAGTCCTTGGTCATCTGCACTTCTTCTGGGTTTCCATTAACAATCATAGTAGAATCTATCTCTATGCCATCACGCTCGCTAAATCTTCTCTTCATATCTCTATTCATAATAGGCAACATATGAAGGCAACTAAAATAGTCTTCAACAATTTGGCCTTCAGGATCTAATTTCAAAACATCTCTACAATAGTCTTTAATAAACCAGTTTATTGTTCGCGCTGCCGATGCATTATAGGTTGCTGCCTTTTGTTCTTCATAAAAGTCTGGTCTCTCCCCTGCATTACGTTTAGCTATCACCCTTTCCGATACATAACCGTTATAGGATTCTTCAATATAAATCTGGACGAGATGCAAGAATAGCCTTTGATAAAATTCAGGATTGCTATCAAAGGCAGAACGAGCCTGTTCAATTAACTCTCTAATGGCAAAATTAGCTGATTCCTTGTCAGAGCTTAGGGATGTTGCCACAAGATTATCTATCTCGCTATCGGACACTAAAGCAGATCTTCTGGTCAGTTCATAAACTGAGTAGGTTTCTCCATGAAACTCTTGAGAACGTATAATAGTACTGATAAATCCTTTCCGTCTTGCTAAATCTAACATGAGGCCTGTGCTGTTTTTCCCTTCTGGGCCCTGACTCTTATCTGTGCCTATAAACAATATCTTTCCATCATCAGTTAGATAATTACCAACCCTATTTAAAAAACGGGTTAAAAGGCTGAATCCAGGGTCATATACAGCTTTTTCTAACCACACGCCTGGAGATTGCGGCTCATCTAAGAATGGCGGGGTAAAACTGATAATGTTAAATTTTCTATCTTTAGGAATACCATTAAAAAGGTCGCTTTGTATTGCCTGCATTTTCTTAGCTACTCCTAATTTTTTTGCATTAAAGTTCGCGCAAGCCACAGCACTTGGATTAATATCGCTGCTTAAAACACTCTCTGCACCGTTTAAAGCTGCAAACAAACCAAAAATGCCTGTCCCGCAAGTAAGATCTAAAAAGTTATCGCCTTTCTTTATAAGTATTTCTCCCTTAACTAAATTGGGATTAGCTGGATTCTGCTGCTCCTTTAACACCTGAAGCATCCAGGGAATCGCTCTAGTTAAGGTAGGATTAAAAACATCTCTAAAAACCGTGATAGTCCTGTCTATTTCTGAGACATAAGCATCCTTTTGTAAATGCTGGTCCATAAAAGCATAATTCCTGGCAAGACACAAATTTGCAGCAGTGACGCAGGGATATCTATTAGGGGAAATCCCCTGAAGGTATGTTCTTCCTAAATTAGCTAACCCTACATAGAACAAAACTGGTTTGCGTTGTTTTATATCTATAAGGAGCCCCTGAAGCCGGTCATTCTCTTCAGGCGAGGTTTCTTCTTTAAAAAGGCGGTTAATTATAAATCTCACTTCTTTAATTAAACGAGCATCTTCCAATAAATAGTTTCCTGACTCTGCCAAAATATGGTTAAGTATAGATGGGTCCCACTTACCATAAGGATCTTTAGCATATCGTGCTACCTGGAGAAGCATGTTGGCAATAAAATCTATCCTTGGATTTTTTTCTCTTAAGATATCTATAGCCTCATAACCAAAATAAGCTTGTCTAGGTTCCATTGCTTTGGCAATAAGGTAATGTCCATCTGAATCGTACCAAATAAATCCTGGAAGAGTGCGATTAGGATCATCCTCTTGCGGCCTAACTAGGTAAAATTCAGTCTGTTGCAAATCAGCTACTTCATCAGATGCGCCCCGTCTTTCATAATACGAGATTGCGTCTCGCAAAATATCTGCAAACCTGCCTTGCGGAGTGATTCTCTCTTGTTTAGATACATCTATTCTTACCAGCCTTTCCTGACCCCTTGCCTGCTCAATCACCTGCTGGGTCCTGGCATCATCTTGAGGGACAACTACTTTCCCCACTAAATACATCTTAGGCACCTCAGCGGCTTTGCCCTTTCTCCTTGCGCCGGCCCGAGCTCTTGACTCTGTAGTCCTGTGCCTTATTTCTTCTTTTATTCTTGCTATAAATTTTCTTTCATAGGCCTGTAAAGCTTCTATGGTTATGCCCTTATCTTGATATTCTATTCCTTTCCTAGTAAAAAAATCTGCTATCATATTGTAATAAAATCCTAGTTCTTGATATTCATCGACCAATCTTTTAAGGTGCAACAGGCTCATCCTATGGCCTATTGCATATTCATGAAAAGGCGTAAGCCTGGTCCCGCCCTCACTAAATAGTATAGATTCCACTGCGCTGGCAATAGCATGCCTAGTATGTCTAAGCCTTTCTGGATCACGGTCAGTAATATAATTAAGCTCTTGTTTTAGATTCTCTTCAAATTGCTCGTGAAACAGAAGTTCTTCTGAAAAGCTGTCTCCAAGTTTTACTTCCCTTTCCGTAATTATCACTAGCCTATTTTTACTATCGCGCAAACGCCAAGCCAGTATCCCCTCAGGCATATCTCCAGAATCAGCTGTTATTAATACAGTTTCTATCTCCAAATCTTTTATTCTCATCACTTTGATTTGCGAATCCGGAACCATATCTGCTCTAGCTTTCCATTTTTCTGCAACTGCCTGAGTTATTCCTTCAGAAATACGAGGCCCTGGAATTTTTAGCGTCTCTTCTTCGCTTATTTTTGCCAGCATTACTCTGTTCTTATCAGATACACTGGTAAATATGCTGGCATTAGACTTTATTATCCCCCCATCTTCCTTATTTATGCCAAAGTAATTATCCCCGCATTTCACATGGATGCCTGATTTGCTCTCTCTTATCTCTACATCTAAGCCAAGCTTATTTAATTCAGTATAAAATGAAGATGTAAAATAGGCTGGAAGCGCAGATAAATCAAAGTTTGCTTTATCGCGCAGATATAGAGTTTTAGCAGCCCCAAGCGCAAATAAAGATAACATCCTTGGTTTAGCACCGGAATATAACTGGTTATCTATTATGCCAGCAGCAGCTAAAGTTTTTTTAAGCTCTGTTTCAAAGGTCGGATCTTTTACAAATCCAAGAATAACGCGAAGAGCAGCAGCATTAAGCTTTTCTGCCAATTCCATTAAGGGTTTACGCTGGCCTGATAATAAATAGTGATAGTTCTCTTCATTTATACCTGTCTTTGAATACGGGGAGATGACTATATAGGAATAGCCTTTTTCTTTTAGGAGCTTAGTGATGCCTTTTGTATGAAACCCTCCTGCAATAAGAGCGCTGACTTTAGAGTTGCGCTTCTCTATCTCAGAGATAGAGTTATTTACCATTGCGATATCGCGGTCTTTTACAACCTTGTAGAAATCCTCAAGCTCTGTTAAATGGGAATCTATAAGATCGGGGTTATAGTCTATAAAGGTGCTGATATTGTATTTTTTGATAGCTGGTTTCAAGAAGGATTCAAAGAATGCTACTTTATGGAAGTCCTTATTATTAAGGTAATAGTCTAATTCTTCATTGGAGACCTTGAGGTTAAAAAAGCCTTCAAGGAAGCTTATGTTTCTGAGGGCCTTGATAAGGGTTTTTTGCTCATCTGTTCTGGAAAGGGCTTGTTTTATCTCAAAATTCAGGTCTTCTAATTCAATAAAGAGCTTTGTGGAATCAAGAGAATTAAGTTTAGTGAGGTAATCTACAAAGCCATTCAGATTAGGGTATTTTGCGCCAAACTCGTCCTTCAGGTGTTTATTTGCAAGGTCTTTTAGGTAGCTGTAGAATGAGAATGGTGAAATCTTCTGGTCTTTGAAAAGGCTTGATTTTGCCATTAAAGAATCCATGTCAGAGTTGAGGGATTTGGCATTAAGGGAAGACTGGAGGTTTAAAAGTAGTTTTTGGGATTCGTTCATTATCTTGAGCTGGTCTATCTTTTTCTCCGCATCTATTGTTTCAGTCAATAGGCCGATATTTTTGTAGTTGGAGAGAATATTCTTCGAGCGAGGCTGTGAAGCAGCCGAGTCGAGAAGATATTTCACATATTCAGGAGATTCTATCTTCTGGGCTTTGTAATCAGCCTCTTTCTGGTCCAGCTCAATCAGTTCTTTTGTATAGATTCTGGCTTTCAGCTCTTCCAGGGCTTTTTTAGCCTGGGAGATAAAGATTTGGGACCCAGGGTTGAATTTCATTATCTTATTGAAGTCAATGATATTTCTGAAATAGATGTCTTTACTCTCAATGCCCCAGATGGGAAGATCAGGATATTTGGTGATAGATAGGTATTCCTCGCCTGTGAGTTCTCCTGCGTTCACAAAGATCTTGGAGATCTTTTCTCTTACCTGGGAATCAGGAAAAGTGGATACACTAGATGTATCAACAACTCCATCAGCGCCCTCCGAACATACAAGACCCATCTTATAGTCATTTAATAGAACCTCTAATATCTTTGCCAGGTTATATTCTGCCTCAGGATTTGTATGCAGGTCTTGTATGTGCACTATAAGCTTATCCTGATGCTCTGGTGCCCCAGTGCCCTGGTGCACCTCTACTATCCTTCCTATCTCAGATGGAATATGAATCTGCGATATATCAGATAGATGGCTGGACAGAATCTTCTGGGCTTGTTTTTGCTGTGATTGGGTTTGTTTTGAATCTTCGCCAGATAGGATATCTTTCTTTTTCTGGACAATATCTTGATTCTGATCGGAAAGCTTTTGATAGTCTATTTTCTTGTTCTTAAATAAAGAATTGGGGGCAGATGAAGCATATGGGATATTTGTGAAAAGAAATGTAATGAGCACGGTTATAGAGATTGCTCTAGATAATGGCTTCACAGACATATAACCCCTCTCTTTAGGTTCATGGAAATATTATATGTATTTTTAAATGCTTTTAAAACTCTACTATAAAGTATAACACGTAAACGCTTTCGTGTCAAATAAAAATCCAATTTTCTACAGGGCTATTAATGATAAGATTTTATGCTTTATTTCTTCTTTTTTAATCTCTATTATCTTGTTTGCCTCTCTAATTTTAAGTTCAAAAACACCTTTTTTCAGGCTCTTTTCTCCTATTATTATTTCAACAGGTATCCCTATTAATTCAGCATCATTAAACTTAATGCCAGCGCTTTCATCCCTGTCATCCAATAATACGTCTATAGCCGCCTCTTTTAACTCATTATAAACATAATCAGCTGTAGCTTTAATGCTGCCATTTTTATAATTTAATGGTATTATTATAACCTGAAAAGGCGCTATTGCGAGCGGCCATATTATGCCTTTTTCATCATTATGAAGCTCTACTGCGGTAGCTATGATCCTATTTACGCCTATGCCGTAACAACCCATTACCACAGGTTTCAACTTGCCGTCTTCATCCAGGAATTCAGCTTTCATTGCCTTTGAATACTTAAGACCTAATTTAAACACATGCCCCATTTCTATTGCATGCTCTATCTTTATATCTTTATTACACTTAGGACATAAATCTCTTTCTGTAATCATTCTTAAATCAGCCCATTCGCTAATCTTAAAATCCCTGTCTATATTTGTATTTATATAATGCTTATCTTTTTTATTTGCTCCTGTGACAAAATTAATCATGCCATTAATAGAATTATCTGCTATAACCCTAGCATCTTTCAATCTCACAGGGCCTGAAAATCCCATTGGGCCGCCGGTTGCTTTCTTTATAACATCTTCATTAGCCATCTCAAGCTTGGCGCATTTTAAATATTTCTTTATCTTTGCATCGTTTGCATCGTGGTCGCCTCTTATTAAAACAGCTACAGGCTTTTCATCTGCCGCGTAAATAAGGGTCTTTACCATCTCTTCCGGCTTAACCTTCAGCATTTGCCCAACCTTTTCTATCGTCGTCACCCCAGGCGTATCTACCTCTTTAATCTTTTCCAATGTCCTGCCTGCCCCGTACCCTTGTGGTACGGGGGTGCTCTGGCGTTCTGGTGTTCTTTCTTTACATTCTGCAATAGCAAGACTTGCTGCATATCCGCACGAAGCGCAATGCGCTAATAAATCCTCTCCGCTATCGCTAAGCACCATGAATTCATGAGATACGTCTCCGCCCATAATACCCGAATCTGCTTCTACAGCAATTGCCTTTAACCCGCATCTTTCAAAAATCCTCTTATATGCCTCATACATCTTCTTATAGCTTTCGTCCAAACCTTGCCAATCCCTGTCAAAGCTATAAGCATCTTTCATTATGAATTCTCTGCTTCTTATAACCCCAAACCTAGGGCGGACTTCGTCTCTGAACTTAGTCTGGATTTGATAAAAAGTGATGGGCAGCTGTTTATATGAATTTACATGGTTTTTAACAAGGTCTGTTATAACTTCTTCATGAGTAGGCCCAAAAACTATAACCCTATTATGTCTATCTTTAAAGGTAATCAGGTCTTCACCCAAATCTTTAAACCTGCCTGATTCGTGCCATAATTCAACAGGCTGCAAGGAAGGCATAAAAAGTTCAATAGCTCCTGAGCTATCCATTTCTTCGCGGATTATATTTTGAACTTTTTTCAAAATCCTTAGGCCTAAAGGAAGGTAGGTATAAGCGCCTGAGACAAGTTTTCTGACAAGGCCTGCGCGTATCATAAGCCTGTGGCTGACTGCCTCAGCCTCGCTTGGGACCTCTTTTAAAGTTGGGATAAAATATTTACTCCATCGCATGTTTTTACCAATCCGGCTTCCGAAGTCGAGTTACCTACAAATATTTTAAAATGGCATTAACTGCTTCTTTTTCTTTTACTCTCTTTATAATTCTGCCCTTTTTAAATATAACCCCTGCGCCTTTTCCAAACGCAATTCCTATATCCGCTTCTTTCGCTTCTCCTGGGCCGTTAACCTCGCAGCCCATAATCGCGATCTTTATCTGCTTTTTACGGTACGGGATCATTCGCCAGTCTATCTCCTCTGCTATACTCTTCAAATTTACCTGGCAGCGCCCGCATGTGGGGCATGAAATAATTTCCGGACCGAAGTTCCTTAACTCTAACGCCTGCAGAATATTTTTAGCAGCTATGACTTCTTCGATAGGATCGCCTGTCAATGAAACCCTGACAGTATCTCCTATGCCATCTAGAAGCAAGGCGCCTATCCCTATAGATGATTTTACAATACCCGTTGAAACAGGTCCTGCCGCGGTAACGCCTAGATGAAGCGGATATTTTGATTTCTTTGAAAAGAGCTTATATGCTTCTATAGTGCTAAGGACATCAGAAGCTTTCAATGAAACTATTATATCGTAAAAATCCATTCTCTCCAATATTTTTATGTAATCCAATACAGATTTTACCAGATTTTCTGCTCTCTGCGCATTGCTCCTTATTTTAAGTTTTATCGACCCTGTATTGGCTCCTACTCTTATAGGAATCTTTCTTTCTTTTGCTGATTTCACGACTTCTTTTATTTCATCTTCTTTGTAAATATTGCCCGGATTAAGCCTTATTTTATCCGCTCCGTTTTCAATAGCGCTTAAAGCCAGTCTATAGTCAAAATGTATATCCGCTACTAACGGTATTTTTATCTTTCTTTTAATAGCCCTTATTGCCTTTGCCGCTTCAAAATCTTTTACGGCAACTCTTATGATTTCGCAACCTGATTTTTCAAGTTCTTTTATTTGCTTTACGGTAGCCTGGACATTCCTGGTATCAGTCTTTGTCATTGACTGGATAGTGACAGGAGCGCCTCCTCCTATTTTAACGTTTCCTACTTTTATCTGCTTTGTCATAATATTTTAACCAAAGGCATTATCGTTCAAAAATCTGCGCTATCTTTTCAAAAATCCCAAACCTATTAAAATCATTATAGAACACGAACAACATTAAAACTATCAAAAGCCCCATGCCTACCTGAGTCACGTTCTCCTGCATCTTAAGAGAAACAGGTTTTTTTCTAATCTTTTCTATTGCAAGAAATAAAATATGCCCGCCATCCAAAACAGGCACAGGTAAAAGATTAAAAATAGCTAAAGATGCGCTCAATATGCCCATCAGCTGCAATAGATAAACGAGTCCTAACTTAGCTGCCTGGCCTGTTATGTAAAATATGCCTATAGGCCCTGTCATGGATTCTTTTATAGGTATCGCGCCCGTAATACTTGCCCACAGGGCCCTGCAGGTTATATAAGTCAAGGTCCATAATTTGTCAGCCCCCATGTATATAGACTTTATGAAACCGTATTTCACATATACAACTTCGTCGGACGGCGCAATGCCTATTATAGAAACGCTTTTTTTTGAGCCAAATATAGTGCTAATCTCCTGATATTTGGGCATAACCATAATGTTTATCTGTCCGCCGTCTCTATTTACGAGAAGTTTTATCTCCTGATTTTTACTCGCATGCACAATATTCGTGATATCTTCCCAATAAATCACATCTTTACCGTTTATGTTTATAATATTGTCGCCTGCTTTTAATCCAGCTGATTCTGCCGGATAACCGGGCATAACTTTGCCTACCTTTGCAGTCAATGTCGGATTTCCTACTATAAACACAAATGAAAAAATCAGAAACGCAAGTATGTAATTTAATAAAGGCCCTGCTAATATTATCCTTACCCTCTCTCCGACTGTCCTTGACAGATATTCCCACTTCTCGCCCTTGACCCCTTCTGCGCCTGTTTCCCCGGCCAGTTTCACGTAGCCTCCCAGAGGCATGATTGAAATACAATATCTCGTGCCTCCTTTTGTGACGCCAGCTATCTCCGGCCCGAAGCCTATTGAAAATTTTTCAACGCGCACGCCCATTTTCTTAGCAACTATAAAATGGCCGAATTCATGCACGATAACTAAAATACTCAAAACAATTATAAAAGAAACTAGCGACAGCATCTAATCATCTCCTTGGTTTTTATCCTGGCCCATTTATCCGCTTCCAATATATCGCCCAGCATTGGGTCTTTGACGCTCTTATGCAGCCCCATGACTTTTTCGATCAGCCTCGGTATGTCTATAAATTTTATACCCCCTTCAATAAATTCCCTCACAGCCGCTTCATTCGAAGCATTTAGAACCGAAGGGCATGTCCCTGCCTTTTTTCCTGCTTCATACGCTAAGCCCATGCACGGAAATTTTTTAAAATCAGGGCAATAGAAATTCAGGCTCTTTATTTTAGAAAACTCCAGGCTTTTTATTCCGGAGTCAAACCTGTCAGGATATGTAAGCGCGTACTGGATAGGAATCCTCATGTCGCAGGCGCCCAGCTGAGCGAGTATGGTGCCGTCCCTGAGCTCTACCATTGAATGAACCACTGCTTCCGGATGTATAAGAATCTCTATATTGTCTATATCCATATCAAAAAGCCAGCGCGCCTCAATCACCTCCAAGCCTTTATTCATCATCGTAGCTGAGTCCACTGATATCTTTTTGCCCATCTTCCATCTCGGATGGTTAATTGCCTGTTTTACCGTGATATCCTTGAATCTTGACTTTTTTACTTTTAACAAAGGCCCGCCTGAGCCTGTGAGAAAAATCCGCCTTAAATCTTTCCTGCCGCTTCTTCCGACACATTGGAATATTGCGCTGTGTTCGCTGTCCACAGGCACTACTGTTACCTTATTTCTTGCCGCCTTATTCATTATAATACTGCCTGCCATAACAAGAGCTTCTTTATTTGCCAGAGCCATTTTCTTGACCTTATCCAACACCGCAATAATAGGCAAAAGCGCGGACGAACCTACTATTCCTACAAGAGCAGTATCTATCTTTACGTCTTCCAGCATACTGCATAGTCCGTCTTCGCCTTCATATACCTTTACTTCTCGGCATAAGTCTTTGAACTTCCCGGCTTTTTTTCTGTCAGCAATGCACACAGCAGCCGGTTTAAATTTTTTTACTTGCTGTAACAATAGCTCTGTATTTGAATTTACGGACAAACAGGCGGCCTTAAATCTCTTAGGAAATTTCGAGATTACATCCAGTCCGCTCGTACCTATAGAACCTGTTGACCCTAAAATAGCGATATTTTCCATAACATTACCTAAAAATAGTCAGGCAAATATAAAAGATAGGCGCGGCAAAAAGTATGCTGTCAATCACATCCAGCATGCCGCCAAGCCCAGGGAGAAAAACACTTGAATCTTTTACCTCATAATCCCTCTTAATGAGGCTTTCTGCCAAGTCTCCAAGCTGCGCGAAAACTCCTATTAAAACTCCGCTTGCAAGTATAAAACCAAAGCTCATCCACGAAATATAGTATCTGCCTAGGATAATAGCGCATGCTATGCTGAATATAAACCCGCCTATGGCCCCTTCCACTGATTTATTAGGGCTTATCCTTGGTATGAGTTTGTGCTTTCCAAAATTAGACCCGATAAGATACGCGCCCATATCTCCGGATTTTGTAACAAGAAGAAGGTATGCTACTAGTTTATGGCCGTCTTCTAAAAATCTTATCTTCACCAGAAAAGTGAAAAACCATCCTATATAAAAAATAGCGAATAAAGTTACCGCGATCAGATTTACGGCATTCTGGCTTTCTTTTCTTGTAAAATGTATTATAAAAAGCGTAATCAATATGAGTATAAAAAACAGCATCTCCCATATGCCGCCGGTAGGCCTGTAAAGATAAGTAATATACGGTAATAATATGCCTGAAAAAATCCCGACGTACGCAAAACTTAATGGAAATATTTTTTTTGCGCCGCTCAATCTGAAAAATTCATAAAGGCCTAAACCTATAAATAAAGACGCGACTATCCCGAATGTCCACACAGGCAATACAAATATGCTGAGGATAACGACCAATATTAAGATTATAGAGGTAACTGCGCGTTTAAACATAACTTTACCTGCCTCCGAATCTCCTGTCCCTTTTATTATATTCTTCTATGGCTTTATTTAATTCATTCTCGTCAAAATCAGGCCAGAGCGTTTCAGTCACATAAAATTCAGCATAAGAAATCTGCCATAAGAGAAAATTTGATACCCGCATCTCTCCGCTTGTCCGTATTAATAGATCAGGATCCGGCTGTCCGGCAGTATAAAGCCTTTCTGAAAATATATTTTCGTCTATCTCTTGCGATTTTAATTTCCCGTCTTTTACCTCTTCCGCCAGCTTTTTTGCAGCATTCAATATCTCCTGCCTGGCGCCATAGCTTAAGGCTATATTGACCGTCAGATTATTATAGCGCAGCGTATCCTTTTCCAAATTTTCTATTTTCTTAAGGACATCCTTCTGTATCTTATGCCTTTCTCCTATTACGCAAAATCTTATGCCTTTATCGTGAAAAAGCTTGAATTCTGTATCTATAAAATTTTCAAGCAATTGAAACAACGCCTTTACTTCATGGTCAGGCCTGGCCCAATTTTCTGTTGAAAACGCATATAGCGTTAGATATTTAACCTCTGCGTTAAGACACGCTTTTACAATTCTTCTTACAGACTCCACGCCTTGCTTGTGGCCCATAACCTTTGGAAGCCCCCTGGCTTCAGCCCATCTTCCATTCCCGTCCATTATTATCGCTATATGTTTTGGTATCATTGATTTCGGTTACCCCTCGCCGCATATTATTTAGAAATATAGAGCGGCTCGGGGTCAAATTTGCCGCCTTAGGCGGGCAAATTTGAAAAGAAAAACGCGAATTCGCATTTTTGCCAAATACGATTCGCGTCCTTTTATAGTTCCATAAAATTCTGCACATTCGCGGCCAGCAAAGTCCCGAGCAAAGTCAAGGGACAAGCCAGGGCAGCTGATTACTCTGCAGAAACAGCTTATTTGGCTACTGATTGCGTAGTATCAGCGAGGACTTGCGTTTTCAATTTTGATTCAAGGTCTGCGTACGCTGTTTTTAACTTCTCTGATTCCGCGTTAGCTGTATCTAGCGAACTTCGCAAACTGTTCAGAGAACCCTGCAAGCTGTTGACAAGCGTTGTCTGGTCGCCGGCCTGCGCAGTCAAGCTGGTTAACTGTGTTTGTAAGCCATTTGCCTTGGCATTAAGCCCGGCTATCTGATCGTTAAGCTGTATGACTTTAGTTTTTTCAGCGCTGAGCTGGCTATTTAAACTTGCAGCATAACCTGCAAGAACGATACACAGAACAATCAGCACTGCAACAACAATCATAAAATTGGACTTTATCTTATCCATTTTTAATTCGCTCCCTTCTATTTTTTATATTTCTTAAGCTGTCTTTCTATCTGCTGTTTTCTCTGCGTAATCTTATCCATATCTGCCTGGATCTTCTCCATATTCTTCGGAAGTATGACTATCTCAACCCTTCTATTCTGCCTCCTGCCGCTAGCCGTATCATTGGAAGCCACAGGCCTGTATTCGCCGTAGCCTATCGCAGCCACCCTTTTAGGATTTATGCCTTTCGTGTCCACAAGATAATGCAAAACGCTGGTAGCTCTTGAGGTAGAAAGCTCCCAGTTTGATTTCCACTTGGAATGTTTTATAGGCTCATTGTCAGCATGGCCTTCTATGCCTATATTTCTGTCTTCCACATTATCTTTTAAAACGCCTGCTATTTTATCGAGAGAAGGAAATGCCTCCGGCTTTATGTCTGTCTTGCCTGAATCAAAAAGAACTTCTGTCAGGAATATAATCGCAAGGCCTTTCTGCGCCATTTCAAGCCGCACGCTCTTATCGTCTATTTCCTGTTTCAACCTTTCTTCCAGAAGCAGTTTTGCCTTTTCCAGCTCAGACAGCTCTGTCTCCTTCTGTTCCTGCAATTGGCTTAATTTGGCATTCAGCGCTTCTATTTCGTTTCCGAGCGAACCTATCTTCTCCACATCGCTCCTATGCCTCATCTGGAACGTAACCGAACATCCGGATACTGCAATAGAAACTAATGTTAAAACCAAAACCGTAAACAATCTCTTATTCGCTACCATAATATCCCCCAAAATTTTGTGAAACAAAATTTTATCCCGAGCCGCCATGGTTTTTACCATCGGGCAGCGAGGGACTTTTCGTTAATCATAATACATAAATCCGTCAAAGTCAACGAAAAACTTAGGAACGCAATCGCATGAAATCCTTCCCTCGGGGCCGAGTCCCCAGAAATCTTGCCCCTCGGGACGAGGTCGGACTTCGTAAATAATGTCCTCACTTAAACAGCGTATTCTTTATGATAAACGACGCGAATACAATCGAGACCATTGACATCAGTTTAATCAGAATATTAAGAGACGGGCCTGACGTATCTTTAAACGGGTCTCCCACTGTATCGCCTACAACGCATGCTTTATGAGCAGGGGAACCTTTTCCGCCATGATGGCCTTCTTCGATATATTTTTTTGCATTATCCCACGCCCCGCCTGAATTCGCCATCATTACCGCCAGCACGAACCCTGTAACAGTAGCTCCCATAAGAAGTCCTCCGACCGCATTAATCCCTACCAGAAGCCCTACTGCAATAGGAGATGTTATAGCTAAAAGCGACGGAATTACCATTTCTTTTTGCGCAGCAACCGTAGCGATGTTCACGCAACGCGCATAGTCAGGCTTTGTCTTGCCTTCCATGAGTCCTGCGATTTCTTTGAACTGCCTTCTCACTTCTACAACAATCTTCGTTGCCGCCCGCCCAACCGCAGCCATCGTCATTGAGCAGAATAAAAATGGGAGCATACCTCCGATAAATAAGCCTATTAAAACGCTGGGATTCATGAGGTTGAGGTCCATCGTCTTTCCGAATAAATATACCTGGTCCCTGTAAGCCGCAATCAAAGCCAAAGCTGTCAATGCAGCTGAACCAATGGCAAAACCCTTACCGGTAGCAGCAGTTGTGTTTCCCAGCGCATCAAGCGCATCTGTCCTTTTTCTAACTTCAGGAGGCAGATGAGACATCTCCGCGTTTCCTCCTGCATTATCAGCAACAGGGCCATATGCATCAGTTGCAAGAGTAATCCCGAGGGTAGAAAGCATGCCTACTGCTGAAATCGCTATTCCATACAATCCTGAATTAAAATTTGTAGCTCCGCCTGAAAGGAAATAACTTGCCATAATAGCAACGCAGACTACCAAAACAGGTATTGCAGTTGACATCATGCCAACTGCAATACCGCTTATAATAACTGTCGCAGGACCGGTAATACTTGCATCTGTAATTGTTTTAGTAGGCTTAAAAGTGCTCGATGTGTAATATTCTGTTGAAAGCCCAATCAAAACACCTGCTACAAGGCCTGATATAACTGACCAGTAAACCCCCATATGCTGAGCACCAAGGGTATATTTAACAAGAAAATACGACGCTATAGCAACTATAAAAGAACTTACAAATACGCCTTTTCTTAAAGCAGCTAAAAGCACCGGCTGGCTTGCATCCTCTTTGCTCCTTACAAAAAATGTGCCTATAATTGATGCCAAAACACCTACCGCTGCCATAACCATTGGGACAGTAACGCCTGCTATTCCTAATCCAGCCGCAACTCCCAGCGCAGAAGTCGCAACAATAGAGCCTACATAAGATTCATAAAGATCCGCGCCCATACCTGCTACGTCGCCCACGTTATCTCCTACATTATCTGCGATAACAGCGGGATTTCTTGGGTCATCTTCAGGTATTCCTGCCTCTATTTTTCCAACAAGATCAGCTCCTACGTCCGCTGCTTTTGTAAAAATACCTCCTCCGACGCGGGCAAAAAGCGCCTGGGAGCTTGCGCCCATGCCAAAACAAAGCATCGTAGAAGTAATAGCTCCTATCTTATCTACGCCGACAGCCAGAGGGTGCGCTGAATAATACCAGTTTAAGAAATAATACCAGATACTAAGGTCCAGAAGCCCGAGCCCTACAACCGTAAGGCCCATGACAGCCCCGCTTGAAAACGCGACCCTGAGCCCTGAATTCAAACTCTTCATTGCTGCTGCCGCGGTCCTGTTTGAAGACTGCGTAGCTATGGTCATGCCTATAAAACCGGAAAGCCCTGAAAAAAATCCTCCTGTTAAAAATGCAAAAGGCACGAATATAGGCAGGTATTTAAATAACGATAACGCTAAAAGAATAAAAAACACTACTATAAAAAATAAAGAGACCGCCATATATTGCCTCTTCAGATACGCCTTAGCGCCTATCCTGACAGCGGCTGCAATCTCTTTCATTTTTTCATTTCCTTCGTCCTTTTTGAGTATTGACACTGCGAGATAAAACGCAAAACCCAGCGCCAATATTGAACCCACCGGTGCTAAAAATAACATTTTTACTTCTCCTTTCTAAATCCGGAACGCCTGTTCTCTTTTTGAGCCGACAGATACCATCCCTATTTTTACGTTTAAAAGTTTTGACAATCTAGCGAGATACTTCTTTGCATTCTCCGGCAAATTCTTATACTTCGTAGTCCGCGTAGTGTCTTTCATCCACCCGTCGCACGCTTCATACACAGGCTCACAGTTTTCAAGAATATCTATATCTGCAGGAAAATCTTTATAAACCTTCCCTTTATATCTGTATCCCGTGCATATTTTTATTTTATCCATTTCATCAAGCACGTCCAGCTTTGTAACTACTATTTCATCCAAGCCGTTAACTGTTACAGCATGTTTAACTATTACCGCGTCAAACCATCCGCACCTTCTCGGCCTGCCTGTAGTAGCCCCGAATTCTTTGCCTTTAGTCCTTATTTTCTCCATGAGGTCTTTTTTAAATTCCGTAGGAAAAGGGCCTTCCCCGACTCTTGTAGTATATGCTTTTACAACACCTATAACCTTATCTATCCTGGTAGGGCCAACGCCTGTGCCTGTGCACGCGCCTCCTGAAGTTGCGCTGGAAGAAGTGACATATGGGTATGTCCCATGGTCTATGTCTAGAAGAGTGCCCTGGGCGCCTTCAAATAAAATGTCCTTTTTCTTGAGTATTGCTTTATTTAAAAACAAGGAAACATTTACCAGATATTTTTTAATCTTTTTTCCGTACTCCAGGTATTCTTTATAAATCTGGTCAAAATTAAATTCATCCGACCCCTCTAAATTAGCAGAGAGTTTTCTTCTGAGAGAATCTTTATTCACAATATCTATCATTCTGATGCCGCAGCGAGCCATCTTGTCTATATAACACGGCCCTATGCCTCTCCCTGTAGTGCCTATATGAGCGCCGCGCCTCTTATCTATCACTTTATGATACGGCAATATCACGTGGCTGGACTCGCTTATAAGAAGATTTCCGTCAATCTTTATGCCTTTAGCCTCGAGCATATCAATCTCGTTCAGAAGGGCTTCCGGGTCAACCACCACGCCGTTACCTATTATGCAAAGCTTGCCTTTTCTTAAAATTCCTGAAGGTATGAGATGCAGGATAAACTCCTTGTCGCCGATCACTACTGTATGGCCCGCATTGTTTCCGCCCTGATACCTTACAATAATATCGGCATCACGGCTTAAAATGTCAATGATCTTGCCTTTACCTTCATCTCCCCACTGACCGCCTACTACAATCTTACAAGACATAAAATTTCCCTTCTACCAACTGTAATGGGTCGATTATTAATCGACCCCCTACATTATGGTGTCATCGTGAATATTTTCCTGGCTATCTCCGGATATTTCGCTATAAATCGCAGCTCATCGTGCGTAAGCGGCTGCTGGGTATGCACGTTGGCATATCTGACAAGTTCAAGTATATTTGCTGCCTCTAAGTCGTTTTTAAATTTTATCTCCAGTTTATCGTATACATTTCTGAATCCTTTTATACCGGAGTATTCGCCTGCGATAATCTGCCTGCCTGTTTCTATGAGCTCAGGTTCTCCTCTTCCCAGCTCTTCAAAATCATAAAGCTCATAATTGCGCCTGTCTTTTAGGGCGCCGTCCGCGTGAATACCTGATTCATGTGCAAATGCGTTAGCGCCAATGCCGGGATGATTTATAGGTATGGGCACCTTGAATGCGTAGGAAGCATATTTTCCTATCTTCCACGCGTGATTCAATTTAATCCTTTCGTCCAGATGGTATTTATCTCCGAACCCGCTTGAATATTTGATAGCAAGTATGACAGAAACAAGGTCTGCGTTTCCGGCCCGCTCTCCCATGCCGTTTACAGTGGTATTTATATACGCGTCGCAGCCGGCGTCTATGGCTGCCTTTGCGCCTGCTACAGAACACGCGATCACCATTCCTAAATCATTATGGCAGTGAAGCTCTATGGGCAATTTTATCTCGCTGGCCAATATCTTTATCCTTTTATAAATTGTAAAAGGATCGTCGTAGCCAAGCGTATCGCAATATCTGATCCTGTCTGCGCCGTGATCTTTTGCCGCCTTTGCGAATTTTATAAGATACGGCATATCAGTCCTTGACGCATCCTCTGCGTTTACGCCTACTATTTTCAATTTCTTTTTTCTTGCAAAATCCACTGCGTCCGTCATCATAAGCAATATATCATCCCGCGTTTTATTGCCCAGGAATTTTCCGTTGGTCATTTGTTCGGAGGTAGATATCGAAAGATTCAGATTTTCAACATCCGTCATTTCGCATGCTTTCTTTACATCGTCTTTTATGGCCCTTACCCACCCATTCAGGACTATAGGCTTTAAAACGCCCATCTTTACCAACTCTATATTCGCATTCAGATAATTTGTCTCATGGCGCGTGACAGGAAAGCCAAACTCACTGCCATAGATACCCATCTCGTTCAGAAAGATATTTATCATGGTCTTTTGAAGTTTCGCAAGGCCAAGCTTTGCAGTCTGCACTCCGTCCCTGTTTGTTACGTCGATGATATAGATTTTATTATTTTTCATAAACTATCCTTTTTAAAGTTTTATTAATGTTGCGTCCAATATGTTTTTATCGTTCCTTATTTCATTTAACACTTTCTCCTGGACTGCGCTATCCACATTCAAAACTGACAATGTCTTGCCGCCCGGCTTTTCTCTGCCGAAAGTCATTGCGGCAATATTGATATTGTTTTTCCCCAGGATAGTCCCCATCATACCTATAATACCAGGCACATCTATATTATGGGCGACTATCATATACCCTTCCGGTATAGCGTCCACGTGAAATTCGTCTATCTTAACAATCCTGGCATCCTTTTTGGTGAATAAAGTGCCGGAAACAGATCTTACTCCGGTATCTGTCTTTATCTCCACGCTTATGAGGCTTGAATACTCTTCAAGCATCGTAGCTCTCATCTCTTCTACCCTGATGCCGCGTTCTTTTGCCACAATCAGGGAGTTAACATAATTGACTGTTTCCTGCAATACCGGCGATAAAACTCCTTTAACAATAGCAACCGTAATCGGAGATAGATTATATTTAGCGACATCTCCTGAATATTTTATCTGAATCTCCTGAGTTCTTCCCTTGGCAAGCTGCGATACCAGAGCGCCTACCTTTTCCCCAAGATTTATATAAGGCTGCAATATTTTATATAATTCAAAATCAACGCAAGGCACATTTACCGCGTTTCTTATCCCGCAGCCCAGAAGCGCGTCGCGGACGCTATCTGCGATTTCAACAGCCACGTTTATCTGCGCTTCCTCGGTTGAAGCCCCGAGATGCGGAGTAAGAACAACCTTGTCGCATTTGAACAAAGGATTGTCTTTCAGAGGAGGTTCTTTTTCATAAACGTCAAAAGCAGCGCCCGCTATCTTGCCGCTATTTATGCCTTCCAAAACAGCTGCTTCATCGATTATGCCGCCTCTTGCGCAATTTATAATCCTGACGCCTTGTTTCATGCAATCTATCGCATTTTTATCAATAATATGCTTTGTATCCGCCGTGAGAGGGGAATGGACAGTTATATAGTCGGCTCTTTTGAATATTTCTTTTAATTCGCCTGACTCTATTCCAAGTTCATTTGCCCTGTCCATGGATAAAAACGGGTCATAAGCTATGACTTTAATGCCGAACGCAATAGCGCGTTTCGCTACCTCAGTCCCGATCCTGCCAAGGCCTATAATGCCAAGCGTCTTCCCGTATACCTCAGTGCCCATAAATTTTTTTCTTTCCCATTCGCCTTTTTTAACAGACACATCTGCCTGGGGTATATTTCTTGAAAGAGAAAGCATGAGAGATACGGCGTGTTCGGCCGTGGACATAGTATTGCCGCCAGGCGTATTCATTACTATGATGCCTCTCTTGGAAGCGCTAGTCAGATCAACATTATCAAGCCCGACACCAGCCCTGCCTATTACCTTTAAATTAGCTGCGGCCTCTATAATATCTTTTGTAACCTTTGTCTCGCTTCTGACTAAAAGCGCGTCATAGTCTTTTATTATTTTTTTCAGTTCTTCGGGAGGCAGTTTATGTTTTACGTCCACCTGAAATTCTTTTACTTTTTTAAGTATATCCACGCCTTCCTGCGCCAACGGGTCGCTCACAAGTATCTTGAACATGTCAAAAATCTCCTTTTAGCTATAGGGTGTCCCTTTATAGGACGTCACCAGCACTGTCTGTAACCCCACGCGTCTTTTCTTTTATTTAAGCGTTTCCTCCAATGCTCCTACTCCGGAACCTAATTGGAATTTATACCCCATTTCTGAAAGCACGGTTTCAAGCGTAGCTATGCACACAATAAGATCAGTTGCAGTGATATAACCCATGGTGGCGATCCTGAATATTTTGCCTTTTAATTCGTCCTGGCCTCCTGCTATGCCCACGCCATATTTATCCCTCATTATTTTTACAAGTTTTTCTCCGTCTATGCCCTGGGGGACTTTTACCGCAGTCACCCCGTCTGAATATGCGTCAGGGCTAAATAATTCCAATCCCATTACTTTAACTGCGCCGCGCACCGCAAAAGCCATCTTTTTATGCCTTTCGAATATAACATCAAGGCCTTCTTCTTTTATTATCTTTAACGCTTCTCTGAGCGCAATCATCAAATTTACAGCAGGTGTGAAAGGCGTATCTGTCTTGCCAAGCGCCTTCTTGTATGCCTTGAAATCAAAATAATATTTCGGCAAGGTTGATTTTTCAATCATCTGCCATGCTTTTGGGCTCACGCTTACAAATGCAAGCCCTGGCGGTATCATCAATCCCTTCTGGGAGCCGGACACCACTACATCAGCGCCCCACTCGTCCGTCTTTATAGGAATAGCTGCCAGGCCGCTTATCGCGTCCACTACAAGCGCAGCTTCATAGTTTTTCAAAACCCTGCCGATTGCTTCTATGTCTGTGGCTACCCCTGTGGAAGTTTCGCACAACGTAGTGTATACTGCCTTTATCTTCTTGTCTTTTTTCAAAATATCGTCTATTTTTTTAGGATCTACTGTTTTACCCCATTCCACGTCTAGAGCGACAAACTCAATACCGTATGCCTGGCAGATTTCGCCGAACCTTTCGCCGAATTTTCCGCCGCGCACTACAAGGGCTTTATCTCCAAGAGAAAGCAGGTTTGTAATAGCTCCTTCCATTGCGCCTGTTCCGCTGGCCGTAAATATAAGGACTTCATTTTTAGTCTGGTATACATACTTCAAATCTTCTTCAACTTCCTGGATAATCCTCTGAAACTCAGGAGTCCTGTGATGGATAATCGGCCTTGCCATTGTTTCCAGGACTCTTGGCGGTATCGGCGTCGGCCCTGGTGTTAATAAATAATTTTTTAACATTTCTGTCTCCTTATTATTTCTTGCTTTTTGTAAATATCTCATCTATAATCCCGTATTCCAGCGCTTCCTGGCTGGACATAAAATAATCCCTGTCAGTATCCTTCTGTATCTTGTCAAGCGGTTTTCCTGTATGCTTTGCCAGGATCTCGTTGATTCTGTCTTTCATCTTCAAGATCTCTTTTGCCTGTATGCTGATATCTGATGCCTGGCCCTGCACTCCTCCCCACGGCTGGTGTATCATCACCCTTGCGTTCGGAAGCGCGTAGCGTTTTCCTTTCGCGCCTGCCGCTAATAAAACTGCTCCCATGCTGGCTGCTTGCCCTACGCAGTAAGTGCACACATCAGGTTTTACAAACTGCATTGTATCATATATCGCCATGCCTGCCGTAACTGCTCCGCCCGGGCTATTTATATAAATATTTATATCCCTTTCGCGGTCTTCCATCTGAAGAAAAAGCATCTGGGCTATAACCACATTCGCTACCAAATCATCTATCGCCGAACCGATAAAAATAATCCTGTCTTTCAGAAGCCTTGAATAAATATCATACGCCCTCTCGCCTCTATCTGACTGCTCTATTACCATGGGTATTAACATATTGACCTCCCCTGTTATTCTATCTTCGCTTCTTTCAGCAAAAACTCCATTACTTTTTTATTTCTCATGTTTACAGCCAGTTCATCCATGCCATGGCCTTTTTCCAGATAACTCCTGACCTCATCTTTCGTCTTTTTATACTGCGCCGCCAGCCCTTCTATATATTTATCTATTTCTTCTTCTTTCAGATAGATTTTTTCAGACTGCGCAATCTTATCAAGTATAAAAAACGCCTTTACCTGGCGGATTGCCTGCTTGAAAGCATTTGCCTCTAATTCCTTTTTATCTTTTTCTTCCAGGGCAAATTTTTTATCCGGATTTTCTTTTTTCTGGAGCGCCTCCATGTACTTGATACGCATATCCGCGTCTTTCATCAATCTTTCTTTTTCTGAATTCACAAGCGTTTCAGGTACTTCAAAATCTATGCTATTCAGAATATTGTCTATGACCTGGACTTCCAGGTCAGCTTCGCTATCCTGTTCCAGTTTTGTCTTCAGATTCTGCCGCATTACCTCTTTTAATTTTTCCAGATTCTCAAAACCCAGGTCTTTTGCAAATTCATCGTCAAGCTTGGGAAGCACCTTTTCTTTTTCCTGACTGCCTTCTTTAGGCACGTTCTGGGAATGCATCTCCCTTAGATATTCCAGGTTCTTAGCCAGGTCAACTTCATTGACCTCTGCGTTTTTCTTTTTCAATTTAAGGCCTTTGTAGTCTTTCAGATTGATCTCAGGCCTTGTTTCAACGCTAGCCTTATATGAAAAACCTTCCTTTATATCAAGCTTGACATCAGTTACGTCAGGATACCCTAAAGGGTCCAGCTTATGCTCCTCTAAAACCTTTTCATATGTTTCTGGTATTAGCTTTTTCAAAACTTCTTCCTTAGCAGTTTTAGAATAGTGAAGCTCTAAAAGATCTCTTGGCGCCTTACCCTGCCTGAAACCGGGCACGTTCGCGTATTTTCCCAGATCAGCATAAACATCATCAAAAGCCTCTTTTACCTTCTCCGGAGGAAGATTTACTTCAAAACTATGCTTACAATTTTTCAATTTCTTGATAGACAGCTTCATTAATGAGCACTTGTTTTACGAAAATCTATGATTTTTGTAAAACAATCTCCTTTCTGTTTTTACATGAAGTGCGAATTAATCCCGAGCAGCTATAGATTTTTCATCGTGCTGCGAGGGATAAATTCAGCCATATGACTTATGTCGTCCTGCGGACTCCATAAGTCATGGCCTCATTTATAACCTGAATTTCTCTCCTAAATATAGTTCTCTCGCCTTTGGATCATTAACCAGCACTTCTTTTGTGCCGGAAATAATTACCTTTCCTTGTGCCATTATATACGAATGGTCTGTTATTTCAAGCGTTTCTCTGACATTGTGATCTGTCAGAAGTACTCCAAGGCCTTTATTTTTTAATTCGCCTATGATATCCTGCGCATCAGCCACTGCAATGGGGTCTATGCCGCTGAAAGGTTCGTCCAGAAGAATAAATAGCGGATTTGTAACAAGCGCCCTTGTTATCTCCAGTCTGCGCCTCTCTCCGCCCGAAAGCATGTATGCCTTTTTCTTCGCGAGGTGGCTTATGCTTAACTCTTCAAGAAGTTCTCTTAATCTGTTTATGCGCACCTGCCTGGGAAGATTCAGAGTCTCCAATACAGCCATTATATTTTCTTCGACAGTAAGTTTCCTGAATATCGAAGGTTCCTGCGAAAGATAACCTATGCCGTTCCTGGCCCTTCTGTACATAGCAAGTTTCGTAATATCGTTCCCGTCAAAAATTATATTTCCGCCGTCAGGCCTGAGTATTCCCACTATCATATAAAATGTGGTTGTCTTACCAGCCCCGTTTGGGCCCAAGAGCCCTACGACTTCTCCGCGTTTTACCTTCATGCAGACGTTGTCCACAACCCTTTTTCCGTCGTAGGATTTTACCAGATTACTTATTTCTAAAATATGCCCGTTATTATTTAGATCCATTATTTTGAATAACCAATTTCGGCCTGTTAGGCAGTATGACCCTGCCCTGATCCACCAGATAAATCGCCTTTTCGCTGTAAGTTACGTTTTCTCCATTTATTATTCTTACGTTGCCCCTCGCAACCACGCATTTGACTCGTTTTGTTTCAGGGCTGAAATAAACATCTAAACGATCCGCCAGGATATTGCCCCTTAAATCTTCTACCTTTACGTTGCCGTGAAAAAACGCTCTGTTCTGCATGTAATTCAACTCTAACGGCCCATCGCATGTTATAGTAGTCTGATTCTTGCCGCTCACAGAATTCGGGATCCCGGATTCATCAGACACAAGCTTTGCGTTTATGTCCTGTTTTAATTCAGCTGTTTTGCCTTCTATGTCGCACGTAGCGCCTCTCGCTGTAATCTCCATATCAGGCCTTTTTATGTTTACGCTGCCATCAGTAGAGACATTTTTTGTCTCTGCATCCCACACCATATGATCCGTGGTCAGCTTTGTGCCGTCAGTAGAAGCCGCGACTACATTATCGCTGAGATGAACGAGATTTTCGCCTTTATCAAAAACGCCCTTATTAGCTTTCAATTTAAGCATTGTGCCTTCGGCGAAAGACAATGCAGACAGATACTCTATATTGACCTTATTCTCCGAAACCTCTGCCGAGCGCCCGTTCATTTTCCACTTCTGGGAACCACCTTCTTTATACTGCACGAAAGAAAAATCCTTCACCTCTTGCTGCGCTGTTTCTTTTTTTTCTTCAGCAACGCATGCCGAGTTTAGGATTAATATCAAAAAAACAGTTATTCCGAAGTTCTTTGGTCGCATATTTTAGTCTTCCAGCGGTCATGAAACCAAACCCAGTGTTCCGGAAATCTTTTTATATAATCTTCTATGATCTTGGTGTATCTCTGAGTGTTCTCCAGGATATCTTCTTTCCTATCCCCTGTCTTTACTAGTTCAGCCGGGCCATCAATTAAAAACTCGTGCCCGAACGGCTTCCGCACTATAAAGCACGGGACTATGGGAACGCCCGTTAAAAGATTTAAAACAGCCGGGCCGCTCGGCGTCCACGCGCTTTTTCCGAAAAAATCCACGAACACGCCTGATACGCTATCCATATCCTGGTCAGGCATAATACCTACGAATTTTTTATTTCTTAAAAAATCTACTATCTCTTTTGCCGACGCATCTCTATATATTACATTTACATTATTCTTTTTTCTTATCCCGGCCAAAAACGCCTCAAGCCCATCCATTCTCGCGCGCCGCGCGATTACATTTATAGGCAGGCCTTGCATTGAGATGTAATGAGCCAGCAGTTCCCAATTTCCAAAATGAGCTGAAAGTATTATTGCTCCCTTATTCTCCTGGACAAACCGCATTAATAAGCCAATATTATTACAAGAAACATACCTATTTATATTGCCTCTATTAAATTTCGGGATAGATATTACCTCTACAAAATTCTTCCCCAGATTTTCAAAGACCTTTTTGGCGATGCTTCTTTTTTCTGCCTTAGATTTACTATCTCCAAAAGCAATGTCCAGGTTTTTGAGCGCCTTTTCTCTGTCTTTTTTTAGAATATAAAAACTCAGGCTTCCAAAGGCCTGGCCAAGCATAAGCCCTATTCTGATAGGAAACGCTAAAACAATAAAACTTATGAGCCTGAAGAGTAAAAAAATAAACACTCTTCTCGGTCTATTCTTAGCCATAGACAGAGTATGTTAACACATAGAATATGCCAAAGTCAATAATTAAAGAAACGGGAAATGGTCTTAAGGCTAATATATGTTCAATTCCAGGGTATGCTTCTGGCCATCCTGCTCCAGGACAACACTCTTCTCGTTAATCTCAATAACGGTCATCCCGTTTACTGTATCGCCCAGTTTGATGACCTCATTATTTATTATGGCATACGGATTCTCCATATCAGATACTATCCCATTAAGAGACAGGTCTTCCATGCCTTGCTCTTTCACATTAGAAGCATCCAGTAAAAAAGGATCTCTGCCCCATCTCGTATTCCCCCAGGATTTTACTTCGGAAGCCACAGCCATAGCAACTTTCGAAGCAGAATAAGGTTCGATTTTTAAAACAACTCTTTTATCCCTGGATTTAGGCATATAACTTATAATCAAAAATATAAAAATAATTATACCTATGCCTGTTATGGTTAATTCTATTCTTTGTTTAACATCCGCGTCTTTTAACATATTATTCTCCCAGCACGCCGGCACTTAACTCTATGTCCGCCTTTATCTTTGGCAATATATTTATATCTTTTCTCATCTCCACTTTATTGACGCGCATCATTGGATTTCTGTCAAACTCTATTTTATGCAGAAAATCTCCCAGTGCCTGATACCTGGCCTCAACGCTCAAGTTGATAGGCATGCTTTTACATATATGATCGGAAATATTAAGCTGTAAACCCTGCGTATCTGTACAGCTTGAAAGGTCTCTCGGTTTTACGGAAATTACGCTAACCTTTAAATCCCTAGCCTCTTCATTGAGCTGTTTGATTATATTCGATGCCTCTTTTTCGGAAGGGAGCGCGTTTTCAAGGATTGCGGCATAGTTGCGCGCCTTAATAATATTATCCTTTAGATTCTCCTGACCGCCTATAAAATTATAAAGTTCCGCTATGTCTGACCTTGTTTTTTTGTTCTCTCTGCTAAGCTTTTTAACTTCCATGACTTTTGGAAAATAAATAAATTGCAGGAACAAAACCGTTATGCCCGTAAGAATAAACATTGTTAAAATATTGTTTTTATCTTCCCCTGTTAATTTTTTATCCATGTTATTATTTTGCTATATTAGCCGTTATCTCAAAAGTAGCCGCATCCGGCGAACCTGAAGATTGGCTTTTTTCGCTGAAAGAAAGTTTCACATTCTGAAACAGAGGGCTAGACTCCAGTTTTGACATAAATTCAGTCAACGAATCCTGCTTAAATACAACCCCGCCTATTCTTATATTAGGCTCTTTACTATCTATCGTAAACCTATCCAGCGCCATGTCAGAAAGAATAAGTTTGCTTGTTTCTTTCATTATATTACCCGCATTTATGCCGTTTAGAGAAATCGTATCTATAACAGACTTATACGCTATTATCTTATCCTTTAATATCTTTATCTCCCGGAGATTATTCCAGTGCTGCCTTTGGATTTCCGCGCCTTTAGTGAGGTTTATGGCTTGTATGCATAATAAAGCGTATGAAAATAACAATATACCCGCTAAAATAATGGCAGACAACCTGACAGAAAATCTCTTCAGCGCCTTCTGACCCTCTGACCTGAATTTTTCAGGAAGCATATTCAAGTTCAAGCCGGTGCTCAAGGCAAGGCCTATGGCTCCTGCCTCTTCAGGCAATATTGCCAACACCTCTACGCCTGTTTCCTTAATAATGTACTCCCTAAGGCCTTTCAATCTGGAGCCGTTGCCCGCCAGTATTATTCTTTTAACACCTTTTTCATGAAAATGCTGTTCATAGTATTCCAGGGAACTTTTTATCTGACTCGCAAGCTTTTCCAATATAGGCCTTATCATAGCCAGCGCTTTCATATCATCGGGAATGCCATTTTCGATTTTCATCTTCTCAGCATTTTCCCTGGATAATTCCATTCTGCCTTTTTCTGACATAGTAGCGCCTGTCATAGCCTCTGTTATAGCGTCCCCGCCTATCGCTATATCTCTTGTAAAATAAACCCTGCCCTTTTCAATTATAGAAATAATTGTTTTCACGCTGCCTATGTCTACAATCGCAGCCTTTTCATTTTCAGGAATAATTTTTGAATTACTTAAATATCTAGCCAGGGCGAAATCCAGAGGCACTACGTTCTGCACGTTTAAGCCGATCTCTTTTAATTGCTTTACTTTTGATTCTACGCCGAGCTCCTGATAAGCAAAAACAATCAATTCTATCTTTTTCGCGCCGTCCTCTGTTTCTTTTTCTCCTAGGACATTAAATTTTATTTTGGCCTTATCAATATCAAAATCAACACCTTCTTTTAATTCCCACCGAAGAGCGCTCTCAATCTCTTCATGAGGCATTACAGGTATGCTTAGCCTTTTTATAATAACGCCTTCGGAATTTAAATTTACGCATACTTCTTCATCGTCTTTTACGGCCATTTTAACCGGGAAATTCCCTAACTTTTCTATGCTGTCGACCAATGTATCCAAAACCGAGAAACCATCTCCTGTCTTTTTAACCCTTACAGCCCTGAAATGCCTGGACCCGATATCCAAACCTATAAAATTAGCAGACCTGGAACCTATGCCCATGCCTATGAGAAGCGACTTGTATTCTTTTTTGAGTTTTTCTAAAATGCCTGCATTCATATTGTCAGATTATACCATAACTATAATGTTTCCTGCCATAGAGAAGTTATTATGTCATGGCCGTGCTCATTTACATGGCATGTTATAACCCGTTGAACTGTATTTCCATCCCACCCAGTAACTTTGCCTGTGCTAGTTACATCTATATCTTTCGTATCTTCATTGGCATAAGTCACGCTGAATGCGCCTGCTCCAAATGTCTGATTAGTTTTTACTGTAGGCGGACTCTTCCAGTTATTATCCCCCTCCAACTGTTCTAAATACCACTCCATTCCTGCCTGGGCAATATAAAATGCCTGTTCAGACTGCATGTCTGTTACAGCTGATATATTGCCTGACGACATTGAAGAAGCTATAAACAAAGCAAGCGCTGCAGCTATCAGCATCACAATAACTACAGCTACCAGCGATATGCCTTTATTAGAAATTCCTCGGCATACTATCTGATTGTAAATAGAAAGTTTGGCCATTTTTAGTAAATGTAAGATTTATCCTTACCCTTTTTATATCAGTCGTAGGGCTCACCGTAGGACTCGGGATAACAGTTCCTGCTGCGTCATAATAAGTAAAACTGAGGCTGGATACGTTTTCTGCCAATAAATTCGCAGTCCCGTTTTCAGTCCTGTTTAAATTCGCACTGCTCAGGCTGTAAGTGATATCTATATTCGCTGAATCAATAAATCTAAATTGGCTTGAAGACGCTGTTGTAACGCTTGCATCATTCCTGACAGTCCTTATCTCCCTTGTCATCCTGTTTATTGCAAGCCTGCCATCCCATAATATATCGTTCCTGTTAATTTTAAACGTCCACGCTTTCACAACCCCCAGTAGCATGGATCCTATTATAACTGAAACAATCCCCACTATTGTTATTACTATAATTACTTCTATTAAAGTAAAACCTTTTTCTTTTTTCATTTCAATTATTAGTTACAATAGTTTTTAAGCCAATATCTCCCACTATAGGATTTGTCACTCTTGATTCTACTTGTTTATAATTAATCATGCCTGGGTCATTAGCGATTCCTACAGGCACAGCATCCACCCTTATCTGCCAGGAATAATTAGCGAAATTCCCTCCGAAACTTACAGGGGATCCCCTGTTTTGGTCAACCACGCTTGCAAAGCTCAAGCGTGTCACCCTTTCCATTTCTCCTCTCGCTAGCACAGTAGCTACGCTCACCACTTCATCCCTGGCCGCATTAGTAAATACCCCTGTAAACGTAGCGAATAACCCCAAAGCTATTATCCCTATCACCACTATCCCAATAACTGTCTCTATTAAAGTAAAACCTCTCATTGCACGCTTACCTTGCCTGTTTTAGCTTCTATCCTTACTGTCCTTGAATACACCCCTCCCTGAGCCTGAAGAGTTATAACGCCCTGGCTTGATAAAATAACTCCATTCCCATCATACGGAGCGCCTACTGAATCAAACTCTACCTTATTGTTGAAACTTGTGCTGGCTATATCTATACCTTTAAATTCATTAAGAGTAACAAATGAAACATTAAAATTATTTCTTGTTTGAGGATCGCTAGCTACTGTACCTACATTTACTCTGTAAACAAAATAAGCTTCGTTCACAGGATCAAAAGATATCCCTAATCTCACCTGCTGGGCTAAAGACATTTCTTGAGCATATCTTAAATCAGAGGCAATTTTCTGGCAAGCTGCCTCCAGCCTCACAGCTGATCCTGTACTAGCCTTTGGCATAGCAACCAGCGCAACTATACCTATTATAACTATCAGCATCACGAGTTCTGTTAATGTAAAGCCTTTGTGGTTTTTCATTTTGTTAATTCCCATAATATACCAAGCCCATATTTAATACCAGCAAAAAATCCAACCTGCGATGCCTCTTTAAAATATCTTGTTTCAATAGGGATCTCCGCTATCCTAAGCCCCAACCTAGCTGCTTTTATCAGGATCTGGCCGTCAAATAAAAAATCATCTGAGTTATCCTGCCAGTTGACCTTTTCCAGAAAATCCCTCGTGTAAGCCCTAAGGCCTGTGTGGTATTCCGAGAGGTTTAACCCCAGCCTTTTATTTTCACAGAATGTAAGAAACCTGTTTGAAATATATTTATAAACAGGCATGCCTCCTTTTAATGCGCCTTTTCCTAAAATCCTTGAACCCAGCACAATATCAGCCTTATTATCCAATATAGGCTGTATAAGATCCGGTATCTTTTTTGAATCATACTGATAATCAGGATGAAGCATTACTACGACATCCGGATTTTTTGTAAGCGCTTCTTTATATAATGTTTTCTGATTTCCTCCATAGCCTTTATTATTATCGTGAATCAATACAGTAAGCCCCAGTTCTTTAGCTATCTCAACAGTCCTGTCTTTGCTTTCGTCATCGCAGAGTATAACCTCGCTGACAAGCCCTTTTGGTATATCCCGGCATGTCTTTTCCAGGGTCAATTCCGCATTATAAGCTGGCATCACTATAATAATCTTTTTATCCATAATCCCAGTAAAGCCCCTATTGTAACTAACGTTATTATGGCGCCTATTCTAAACGAAAACGGGTCATATGTAAACCTCACGATATGCCTGCCCGGTTTAATATAAACTGCGCGTAAAATATAATCTGCCCTGTAAATCTTACCCGGCTCTTCATCCACGGCCGCCTTCCACCCGGGATAATACGTATCGCTCAATATCAGAAACTTAGATTCGCCCGCAACAGCTTCTATTTCAACATAATTTGGTGAATATTTTAAAATATTCACCGATTCTTCCCGGCTTATTCGCTTCGCTCGGTCTGCCGCATAAGAAAAATCCTCTTCTAATATCACTTCTCTAGCCGGGTTAAAATCTTTACTCTTCATAAACTCCAGAATCTTTTTCTCATCTTTAATAACAATTGCCTTATCTGCCAGGAACGCCCTCGGTAAATAATTTTCGTTCTCATAGATATTTGCCTTCTCAGCCTTCTTCACCATCCTGTATCCGTTTATTTTCAAGTCCTTGGGCGAGATTATATATTTTACATTTAATAGATTCAAAAGATTTGTTTCATCGGGCGTCTTTCGGCTTCCGATAATATCTAAAACCTCTTCGTGTCTTCTATTGTAAAGCGATCCATAGCCATATGCGTCATATATGCCGAAACTCACGCCTCTATCTGAGGCCACCCTCTCTTTAAGGCCTGACATGCCTTCAAAATAGTCCCTCTCAGGCACAAACATATTCTGCCTAAGCGTGGCCGGAGAATCGAATATCCTGAAAAGGGCTTTGTCATGCTGTAAAAATTCTATTGAACCGCCAGGTTTTAAAAACTCCTTTATGCTCATATTTTGATATACATTTTTATTTGCCATAAATACATCGACCAGGGCTATTAATAAAATAAAAGATAAAACTGCTTTCATGCTTATCCGCTTTTTGATGCCGAAAAACATAACCACTGATAAAAACATAAATAAACCTATGCCCCTTTTTATATTATGGCCGCCTGCGAGAACCAGTTGTCCGACATTATCTTTTTTACCGCCTAGATTACCTGCAACATTTAATATGCTGTCTCTTAAAAAATCGCAGATGCCGTAAAAATTCAGACTGAATACAAGATACAAAAACGAAGCCGCGAACCCTGTAGCCAAAATAAATTTTAAAAATTTTCCGAAATCTGCATTCGTTCTGGCATGCTGCCTGTAATAATCCATGCCTATTCCTGCCAGAATCGCCAGAGAAAACGCTACTATAAAAAAGAACTTTATCGGATATCTGGAAAGGCTAAAACCAGGGAGAAAATTATATAAAAGATAATAAAAAGGCGTATATCTGCCGAAAGAAAGCACAAGGCCCAACGCCAGGATATAAAAAATTGTCTTTCTTCTTTTTGTAGAATCAAATTTTAAAGCTATAAACGCAAATATGATTACAGCTATGCCCATATAATAAACCAAAAGCCAGCTCTGCCTGGTCCAGTAATTCTTATATATATAATCTGATTCGCTTAAGTAGGGAATAAATAAATCTGAAAGCGCATACACGGGCAAAGACCACATAGAGGCTTCGTTGAAATCCATCAGGTTTCTTGATGTGTGCTTTAAAAATTCTAAAAAAGGCAGGATCTGAAAACTTGCAAGCCCTAGGAAAACTATAGTAGCTAACAACATACTTCTCGACTTCGCTCGAAGAATACCAATATTGTTCGAGCGATCCGCCCCATTAATTAAAAACAAGATAAAAAACGTGGCATATAAAATCACAGGCTCTCCTCCCGTAAACATCAGAGTCATGAATATGCCTGTAATGATAGAATTTTTGGCCCAATCTTTTTTTAACGCCCTTTCGTAAAATAAAATTACCAGCGGAAGCCATATGACTGAAGCAAGCGAAGCCAAAAGATTTATTACGGAAATTATATAACCTGAGAACATAAAAACCGATGCGGATAAAAAGCATGCATAGTTAGAATGCCTCCACTCCTTCATTAAAATATAGATAAATAAACCCGCCAGGAAAATATGGATTATTATGAAATAATTAAATGCATTTGGATAAGAAAATAACAGGTATATTACGCTGAGAGGATAGAATACGCATGTCTGGAGTTCTGCCAGATGCGGGCTCCCGCAATGTATATACGGGTCCCAGAGAGGTATTTTGAACTTTAAAAACTCATTTGCGCTGAATTCCCTTAAAGGATAAAAAAACCTGGATAGGTCTCTATGTATGAATATCTTATCCTGAAATAATAGGTCTGAAAAAAATATAAGCGCAAGCCCGCCTAAAATAAAAATGGAGATGGCATCCTTTAACCATCCCCATTTATTTGTATCAATCTGTTTCAATCTATCTAATCTCTGCTATTTTACCAGGTAGAAGTGTCTTGCGTGCCGTCTGAATAAGCCCCGGCTCTTCCGGAAGCTGATATATACCACCATCCATCTGCAGATGTCGCTGATGCTGACGGAGCCACTGTTACTGCGCCAACGCTCGTAGAATTATTTAACGCATTCTTCGGTATAAGGCCGTCTGCAAAAAGGTCTGTGGTTATAGCCGACGGAAACGCGACTGTACCGGAAGTAGCGCTCTTCGCGTATTCTATCGCCACCGCCGAACGTATCGCGCCCAGACCGCCTTTTCCAGCGGAAATCTTTGCCTGAGTAGTCAGGTCTGCGAATTTTGGAATAGCTATTGCTGACAAAATACCCAAAATCACAATGACCATTACAAGTTCAATCAGCGTAAAACCGCTTTTCCTGTCCAGTCTTATCATATCTCCTCCCATATTTTTAAAAATTTTTATGCCTCAATTCCTGAATACGGATATCAGATTCCACATAGGCATGAATATCCCAAGGGCCATTATTAAAACCATGATCCCCAGCGCAAATATCAGGATAGGCTCTATCAAGGCTGTCATATTTTTCACTGTATAATCAACCTGCGAATCATAATAATCGGAAACCTTGAGCAAGAGCTCGTTCATTTTGCCTGTCTCTTCCCCCACCTTAACCATCTGTATGACAATGCCCGGGAAAAGGCCGCTTGCTTTCATTTGCTGAGCGATGCCCTTGCCTTCGCCTATCCCTCGAATAATATTATCAATAGACTCGGCAATCACCATATTTCCCAGAGAATCCCTTATGATCTCAAGCGTATTTATTATAGGTATGCCGCTGGCGGATAAAAGCGCTGTCATCCTGCTGAAACGCGATAGTGATACTTTCAGGAAAAGTTGTCCGAATACGGGTATCTTTAATTTAATGCCATCCCATATGTACCTGCCTGATTTAGTATTTACGGCGTACCTGAATAGAAAAATAAGCGCAATCATGGCCAATATAATAAACGGCCAGTAATGCGAGAGTATAAAATGCATAGCCAGAAGTATTTTGGTGGGCAAAGGAAGGTCTGTGCCAAACCTTGCAAAAAGCGCGCTGAATTTAGGAATTACGAACATGACCAAGAGAGGAAATGCTATGGAAATAACCGTTATTACCAATAGCGGATAGCGTATCGCCTGTTTAACCTTCATCTTTATTTCCTGTTCGTGCTCCATAAGAACAGCTAATCTGTCCAATACATCATCTAATATACCCGCTGCCTCGCCTGAGCGCACCATATTTATATATATATCTGAAAAAACAGAAGGAAACCTGGAGATAGAGTCTGAAAAACTTTTACCTGACTCTATATCATTCGCTATCTCTTCAATAATTCTTTTGAAATAGGTATTATTGATCTGTTCGCTGATGGAGCCAAGGCTTACAAGTATTGCTACGCCCGCGGCCTGCAATGTCATCAACTGTCTTGTAAAAACTATCAGCTCTTCCTGAGTAACTCTATTGAAAAATTTCTGGAAAGGACTAAAATTTACTACACCCGGTTTTTGTTCCTCTATAAGAATAGGGACGTATCCCATCTGTTTAAAATGGCTGGCAACAGACTCCTTAGACTCACCTTCGATCATTCCCGTAGAAGCCCTGCCGCGCTTGTCCCGGATCTTATACTTGAAATTAGCCATTGTTTTATTCTTCCTGCGTAGCTTTAAGAACCTCTTCCGGAGTCGTAATGCCTTTTAAGACCTTATCCAGGCCATCATCCCTTAATGTCTTCATGCCTGTCTCTATCGCTATTTTCTTTATAATATCGCTTGAAGCCTTATCTACTATAAGTTTCTTGATCCGTTCATTTACAATCAAAAGTTCAAATATCCCTATACGTTCCCTGTATCCTGTATTTTTACATGCGCTGCAGCCTTTGCCTTTAAAAAACCCTTTCTTTTGATCAATCCCCAGGCCTTTCACAATATCTTCCGAAGGGCCATATTCTTCCTTGCACTTATCACAAATCTTTCTGACAAGCCTTTGAGCGAGAATACCTATAATAGAGCTGGAAATCAAAAACGGCTCTATCTGCATATCTATAAGCCTTGATAAGGCTCCCGCCGCATCATTTGTATGAAGAGTGCTTAAAACCAAATGACCCGTCAACGAAGCCTGCACGCTGATCTCCGCTGTTTCTTTATCTCTTATTTCTCCTACCATTATTACATCCGGATCCTGCCTTAAAATAGATCTCAGCCCTGTCGCAAAAGTCAGCCCTGCTTTGGGATTTACCTGGGACTGCCTTATCCTGCCAAGGTGATATTCAACAGGATCTTCTATGGTAATCACATTTTTCTCTTCCGAGTCGATTGTAGAAAGCGCTGAGTAAAGCGTAGTAGTCTTTCCGCTGCCAGTGGGACCCGTAACTAAAATTATGCCGTGGGGATATTTTATCAATCTTTCAAATTCTTTTTGTATGAGCTCTGAAAAACCTATTTTATCAAGGCCGAAGACTATCCCGCCCCTGTCTAATATCCTTATAACAATATTTTCTCCGTATATGGTAGGAAAAGAAGAAACCCTCAAATCAATGTCTCTGTCCAAGGCCTTCATATCGAATCTTCCGTCCTGCGGCTTCCTCTTTTCTGCAATATCCATCTTGGAAAGTACCTTTATCCTGGACATAAGCGCAGGTTCCAGATGTTTTGGAGGCGAAAACATTTCATGCAATATGCCGTCTATCCTGAACCTGATTACCAGCCTATCTTCCTCGGGTTCAATATGTATATCGCTTGCTCTGTCCTTTACCGCCTGCATTATAACCATATTTACAAGTTTTATTACAGGCGCTTCCTCGGCTATTTCAGCAAGTCTTTTTGAGTCAAATTCAACCCTGGATTCCTGCAATCTGTTTTCTTTATCTATGTCTTTTACAACATCATCAAAAGAAGACGCTGTCTTGTAATACTGATCTATGGCATTCAATATAGAACTTTCTGTGGCCAGGGTTGCCTCTATATCGCACTTTGCTTTACGGCTTAGTTCATCTATCGCCATAATATCCTTCGGATCTGCCATTGCGACAGTCAGAGAATTGCCTATCTTAAAAATAGGCATTGCCTTATATTTATTGGCCATGGTTTCCGGTATAAGCCTTACTGTCTCCACGTCTATAATGTAATTTGAAAGATTCACATATGGGATATCCAGCGCCTCTGACAATGCCTGGGCATACGCTTCTTCAGTTATCATGCCGGAACGCACAATTACCTTGCCCACGCTCATGCCTTTTTTTCTGGATTCATCCAGCGCTTTATCAAATTGTTCTTTTGTGATAACCGCTTTCTCTACCAATATTTGCTCTGCGCTTTTCTTTGTCATATCTTCTTTGGTGCCATGCACCAATCATATTTTTATATTTTTAATATTTCTTTTATCTTAGCGACTAAGCTATCTAATTCGAACGGCTTCTCCACGTATCCGCTGATTTTTTGAAAAGCAAAAAGATCTTTGATCTTTTCCTCTTCTTTGCCGCTCAGTATAAGGATAGGCGTATCTTTTATTTTACTGATCTTCCTGATTTCTTTAAGACACGAATATCCGTCCATCTTAGGCATCATTATATCCATAAGAATCAAGTCAGGCGCTTCCAACTCCGCTGCCTTTATGCCGGCTTCCCCGTCGCTTGCGGTTATAACGATAAAGCTTTCCTGTTCAAACCTTATCTTTAATAACTTCTGCATATCTTCTTCGTCGTCTATAACCAATATCTTTTTCTTATCATCCATATTTACCTCCCAAATTTTATGTTTTCCTTAACAATACTCTTATTTTCTCTAACAACATCTCCGGTTCAAAAGGCTTGGTAACATAAGCATCTGCTCCCATTTCTTTGCCGAGGCCTTCGTCTTTTTTCTGATCTTTTGCTGTAAATATTATAATGGGAATATTCTTATAGCTTTCGTCAAATTTAAGCATCCGGCAAACCTTATATCCGTCTATTTTAGGAAGCATGAGGTCCAGTATTACAAGGTCGGGTTTTTCATTTCTGGCCTTATTAAGACCTTCCTGGCCGTCAGAGGCTATTAACACTTCGTAACTATTCGCCTCCAGTCTGAACTTTAATAAATTTAAGATATCTTCTTCGTCATCCACTATTAATATTCTTTTTTTATCCATAATGTTTTACCTCGTTAAAATCTTTATTTTTTCTACTAATTCCTTTATATCGAAAGGCTTTTCTATAAAAAACGCTATCTTCTCAAGGATGAAAAGGTCTTCCATGTTTTTCTTTTCTTTCGCGCTTAGTATAATTGCAGGGATCCTGGCATATTCTTCATTTTTCCTCATTTCCCTCAATACGCTGTAACCATCGCTATTGGGGAGCATTATGTCTAACAGAATCACATCCGGCTTTTTTATCTTTAAAATTTCTAACATTTCTTTTCCGTCCCCGGCGCTCATAAATTCATAACCTTCCGTTTCTATCCTAAACTTAAGCATTTTAGCCAAATTCGCATCATCATCAACTAATAAAACTATTTTCTTATCCATTTTTCACCTCTAATACTTTTTCTATCTTTATAAGCAGGTCTTCCGGCTCAAAAGGTTTTTCAATAAATCCTGCCGCTCCAAGCTGCTCTATAGATTCTTTTGTATTTTTATTTGCTAGAGCGGAAAAAACAACTATAGGTATATGCCTGGTATCTGGATCTTTTTTAAGCCTTTTCGACACCTCAAATCCGTCTACCTTTGGCATCATGAGATCCAGAAGTATAAGATCAGGCTTATTTTTCTTGGCTAATTCTATGCCCTCTTCTCCGTCACTGGCTGCAATAGTATTAAAACCCAGGCTTTTAAGCCTGAAGGAAAGCATTGATGCAAGAGCTTCCTCGTCATCTATTATAAGAAGTATTTTTTGCGGAACCATTGAATTCCTGCCGCTCTCTAAATCCTCTTCTGCCTTTTTTATTAACTCCTCTTTATCTATAGCTTCAGTGGGATGAACTGAAACACCGAAAAGAAGAGGAACTTTAATAGCGTCTTTGAGTCTTTTTATTATTGCCATTGCGCCCGGCCTATCCGTGCCTGCTATTATTACGCATTCTCCTTTCTTGCACCTTATAATTTTGTCTTCAGGCCCCCTGACTGTATTTTTCATAGTATTTTCTACTTCGGCAATAACATTTTCAATCCTATCTTTCGCGTCCTTTATCTTAAAAACAATAAGAGCAATTTTAATATCATTATGCCTTGACCTTTCTATTGCCTCTTCCAGCAAAAAATCAAATTCTTCATGTTTCTTATAAATAGGCATGGTAAAAATAAATTTACTGCCTGCGTCAGGCTCTGATATAACCCATATATCCCCGCCGTGAAGTTCTATTATGCCTTTCGAAATAGCGAGACCCAGCCCAGCGCCTCCATATTTACGCGTCATACTCGCATCCAGAGAGCTGAAATTTCTGAACAGGTTCTCTGTGTCTTGCGGAGGTATGCCGATGCCATTATCTTCCACAATAATTCTTATAAAGTCTCTATCGTTTATATTTTCTTTCAAACTGGATATCTTTATTTTTCCATTATCCTTGTTGAATTTTATGGCATTCGATATAAGATTTCTCAGAACCTGGCCTATCCTGTCAGGATCAAACCATGTGGGTTCTACGGACTCCCCGAGGGAAATGCTGAATTCCATATTCTTTTGTTCAGCGCTTGCTTTTGTAGAGGCATAAACTTCTTTTATGAGTTCATTTATATTTAATTTTCTTTTGCGCATCGTAATCCTGCCGGATTCCAGTTTGGACAGGTCAAGAATATCTATTATAAGCTTTGCCAGGCGGTCTATGTTATTTTTAGCTATGGTAAGAAATTTTTTCTGTTCTTCGTTAAGAGGGCCGGCTATGCCATCTAAGACGAGAGAAATACTTTCCTTGATAGAAGTGAGCGGCGTCCTCAGCTCATGAGAAATAACGGATATAAAATCAGCTTTTATCCTGGATAATTTTTCAACCTCGTTATTCGCCTTTGAAAGCGCGTCTTTCAGGCCCTGCACTTCTTTTCCGTAATCTGTCATCATATCGCCTCATTTCTCGTACTCACTTATTACCTTATCCCATAAGCCTTGTGACTTTAATATAATTTCTATTACCTCGCGAACAGCCCCTCTGCCGCCGCTCTTCTTAGTGATATAGTGACAGGAATTTTTGACTTCTTCTATTGCTTCCGGAGGAGCAACACTTAAGCCTGCCCTTTTTAAAATAGGTAAATCTATAAAATCGTCTCCCATGAAACAAACGTCTTCATCTCTTACCTTGAATTTTTTAATTACCTTTTCATAAATTTTAAGTTTTTTATAGCCTGAATAAACCTTCGCAACGCGCATATCTTTTGCCCTGCGCATGACTATGTTGGTTTTTTTGGCGGTTATGATTACTGATTTTATGCCTGCGCGGCATAAAAGAGTCATGCCGAAGCCGTCATAAACATTAAAACATTTTATCTCGTCTCCGAAATTATCATAGATAATGCGGCTGTCTGTCAGCACGCCGTCCACATCCAATATCAATAGCTTGATCTTCTTTGCCCGCTCTTCTGTCATACCAAACCCGCCTTCAATAAATCCTGCACGTCTACAAGCCCTATGGCCCTGAGTTTTTCATCGACTATCGGTATTTCATCGATCTTATATTCCTGCAGGATCCTTAATGCCTCAACAGCCAGGCATCCTTTTTTAAGCGTCCTGGGATTTTTTGTCATTACGTCTTTTATCTTCCTTTCAAGTAGGGGACAGGCATGCCTGTCCCCTACATTTCCTAAATGCCTTCTCAAATCGCCATCTGTAAAAATGCCTTTCACCCTTCCGTTTTTATCAATCACCGTCGCGCTCCCTGCCCTGGAAGCTGTGATAGCGAGAAGTACGTCTTTTACCTTTTTTGATTCTTTCACTACCGGGTTACCGGAGCCCTTGCGCATTATGTCCTCTACCTTTAATAATAATTGTTTTCCAAGGCTTCCGCCGGGATGAAGGAACGCAAAATCGCTTTTTTTAAATTTTCTTTTATCCATTAGCGCCGCGCAAATCGCGTCGCCCATTGCAAGCATGCTGGTCGTGCTCGCCATGGGAGCCAATCCCAGAGGGCACGCCTCTTCTTTTATTGAAACATCCAGCATGGCATCGCTATTTTTTGCGAGATTAGACTTCTTATTGCCTGTTATCGCTATCAATCCGGATCCTATCTTTTTTATGAGCGGCACAAGATTTACCACTTCCTCTGTTTCGCCGCTATTTGATATCACTATTACAACATCTTCTTTTCTTACCCTGCCAAGGTCTCCGTGTATCGCCTCTGCTGAATGAAGCCAGAGACTCGGAGTGCCCGTGGAAGCAAGCGTCGCGGAGATCTTTTGCCCGATAATACCTGCCTTGCCCATGCCTGTAACCACAACCCTCCCTTTACAAGCATACATAAGCCCTATGGCTTTCTCAAAATCCTTATCGATGCGGGAGATTAACTGCCTTATGGAATCAGCTTCAATTTTTAAAACCTGCTTGGCTAGTTTTTTTAACATAACAACCTCTATGTAGGGGACGGTTTTAAACCGTCCCCTACTTTACAATGCTGTCTATTTTTTTAACTTCCTTTAATAATTTTTCCAGCATCTCAAACGTAATCATATTCGGCCCGTCGCAAGGCGCCTTATTGGGATTCTCGTGAACCTCCAGAAATAGGCCGTCGCAGCCTACTGCCGCTGCCGCGCGCGAAAGCCCTGCCACAAATCTTCTCTCTCCTCCGGAAACGCAGCCTCTCCCGCCCGGCAGCTGCACGCTATGAGTCGCGTCATAAACAATCGGATATCCGAATTCCTTCATTATTTCAAGCGAGCGAAAATCGCTTACAAGATTATTATACCCGAACATGACTCCGCGTTCTGTAATAATAATATTTTTATTACCGCTCGCCTCTATCTTATCTATTATATTTTTAATATCCCATGGCGATAAAAATTGCCCCTTTTTTACATTTACGATTCTTTTTGTCTTTGCAACCTCTTTAATAAAATCCGTCTGCCTGCACAAAAAAGCAGGTATCTGTATAATATCCAGGACATCTTTTGCTTTATCTAGTTCAGACCTGCAATGGACATCGCTCAATATCGGGACATCCAGCTCTTTTTTAACCTTCGCCAGTATATTAAGGCCTTTATCGATCCCTGGGCCTCTGTAGGATTTAAAACCGGATCGGTTAGCCTTATCATAGCTGGACTTAAAAATAAATCCTATGCCAGATTTATCGCTTATTTTTTTAATTTTTTCAGCATGGCGCATTGCGTGCGATTCGGTCTCTATCACGCATGGCCCAGCAATCAGGATAATACTATTTTTTCCGCCTATCCTTACATTTTTTATTTTTATCTCTTTAGTCATGTATTTGAAGATTTAATGCTGCCCTTACAAAATCTCTGAACAGCGGATGACAGTCATCAGGTTTTGATTTAAATTCAGGGTGAAACTGGCATGCCACGAACCATGGATGCTCCCTCATTTCAATAATCTCCACCAGCCTCAGATCAGGAGAAGTGCCTGAAACAATCAAACCTTGTTTTTCCATATTTCTTCTATAATGCGTGTCAAATTCATACCTATGCCTGTGGCGTTCTGAAATCTTTTCTTTTCCGTAAGCGTCAAAACTTAATGTGCCTTTTTTCAATTTGCACGGATATGCGCCCAGGCGCATTGTCCCGCCCATATTCCTTACTCTTTTCTGCTCTTCGAGAAGGCTTATTACGGGATACGGCGTAGACTTATCAAACTCCGTAGAATTTGCTTTTTTAAGCCCGCATACGTTTCTTGCAAACTCTACAGCAGAACATTGCATCCCGAGGCATATGCCAAAAAATGGGATTCCTTTTTCTCTCGCAAACCTTATGGACTCTATCTTGCCTTCTATGCCGCGGTTACCGAAACCGCCAGGAACAAGAATACCACTTACATCTTTTAAAAATTTCTCAGCGCCTTTCTGCTCAATCTCTTCTGCGTCTATCTTTTTAATATTCACCTTTGTGTCGTTTGCAATACCTGCGTGCTTAAGCGCTTCATAAATAGATTTGTATGCATCATTAAGCTCGATATATTTCCCTACAACCGCTATTGAAACCTTCTTTGAAGGGTGCAGCGACCTCTTTACAACCTTTTCCCGCCACTGGGTAAGATTACCCTCCTGATACCTTATCTCAAGAAGTTTTAATATTATTTTTCCAAGGCCCTGTTCCTGTAACAAAAGAGGGACTTCGTATATGTCCCTTACATCAGGCATGTCTATTACAGCGTCCTCATCCACATTGCAGAAAAGCGATATCTTTTCCTTTATCTTTTTTGAAACAGGTTTTTCAGTCCTTATAACCAATATATCGGGCTGTATGCCTATTTCCCTTAACTTTCCAACGCTATGCTGAGTAGGCTTTGTCTTCAGTTCTTCTGCTGCTTTTAAATAAGGGACAAGCGTCAAATGTATATTTATTGAATTCCCCCTCCCAAGATGCTGCCTGAATTGCCTGATAGCTTCCAGGAAAGGCAGGCTTTCTATATCGCCGACTGTCCCGCCTATCTCGCATATAACTACATCTATATCTTTACCCTGAGAAACCTTTTTTAAATGAGATATGATCTCATTTGTTATATGCGGCACCACTTGAACTGTTGCTCCAAGATAATCCCCTTTACGCTCTTTCGTTATTACAGAGTTATAGATTTTCCCTGTAGTAATATTATTTTCCTGGGTCATGTTGGCGTGTATAAACCTCTCATAATGCCCCAGATCCAGATCTGTTTCAGCTCCATCGTCGGTTACATACACTTCGCCGTGCTGAAATGGGTTCATCGTGCCAGGGTCCACATTTATGTACGGATCGCATTTTTGTATTGTCACCTTAAGGCCCTTTGATTCCAGAAGTTTTCCTATAGAAGCTGAAGCGATACCCTTTCCAAGACTAGAAACAACTCCCCCTGTTATAAAAATGTATTTTGGCATATTATTTTTTTCCCTTTATAATTTCGATTGCCTTGTCCAAATCCTCAGGGGTATCTATGCCTATTGTATCAAATTTTGTCTCAATAACCTTTATCCTGTAACCATTTTCCAAGACACGCAGCTGCTCTAATTTTTCCGTTTTCTCCAGGCGAGACTGCGGAAGCGACTTAAAAGTAAAAAGAAAATCCTTGGCGTATGCATAAATACCTATATGTTTATAATAATCTATGATCTGTAATTTATCGTCTGACCCCATCCTCTCGTACGGCACAGGAGATCTTGAAAAATATAACGCAAAACCGTTTCTGTCAAATACCACCTTAACCACGTTAGGGTCCTGGATTTCAGCCGCGTTTTTTATCCTATGGCAGAGGGTTGCCATTACTAGAGTTCTGTCTTTTAAAATAGCTCCTGCAACATCATCTATCATTGAAGGGTGCAGAAGCGGTTCGTCTGCCTGTATGTTTACGATAATCTTAGCATCGATTGAAGCAGCGACTTCAGTCAATCGGTCTGAACCGCTTTTGTGCGCGGTAGAAGTATATACAACATTCGCCCCGAACCCTTTGGCAATATTATAAATACGCTTATCGTCAGTCGCTATTATAAGGTCATCTATTGAATTCGATTTTTTCGCGTTCTCCCAGGTATGCTGTATAACAGGCTTGCCGCAGAAGTCTGCAAGAAGTTTTCCTTCAAACCTTGTGGAACCATATCTCGCTGGAATTATGCCTACTGCATCCATAAATTATTTTAACCTTTCCATTAATTCTTTCTGCGTGATAACAGCTATACCCACTTTGCCTACCACAATGCCTGCAGCAATATTTGAAATATACGCCGCGTCTTTCATATCAACGCCTAGCGCCAATGCCAGCGTAAACACGCTTATTACGGTATCGCCCGCGCCGGAAACATCGAACACCTCCTGCGCGACAGTAGATATATGCGTGACAGCTCCGCTTTTCTGAGAGAGCTGCATGCCGTTCTCTCCCAGCGTTATAAGGACGCCTTCGCAATTTAATTTTTTAAGAAGCGCTCTGCCTATTTTTAATATACTTTCGCTATCCTTGACCTTCATGCCAACTGCCCGGGCAGCCTCATGATGATTAGGGGTTATCGCGGTAACTCCATTATAATAAGAAAAATGTTCTTCTTTAGGATCTACGGTTATAATCTTTTTCTTTTTCTTCGCTATGGTCAAAATCTCTTTTAAGAGTTTTGCAGAAATAACGCCTTTGCCGTAATCTTCTATTACAATTGCGTCCATTTCGTCAATTATATTCTTAATATAAAAAATAATCTTATCTAATATGCCTGCGGAAATCCCTTCTATCTTTTCCCTGTCAATCCTTACCACCTGCTGATGGTGCGCGACTACTCTGGTTTTTAACGTCGTAGGACGGCTATCATCTTCAATAACACCTTCTATATTTATGCTTTTTTCTTCCAGCCCCTCTTTCAATATCCCGGCTCTTTCATCATTTCCAACCACGCCCGCTATATACACCTTGGCTCCCAGCGAAGCGATATTATTCGCAACATTAGCGGCGCCTCCGGGCATAAACGATTCTGACTTCACCCATACTACAGGAACCGGCGCTTCCGGAGAAATCCTGGAAACATCTCCCCATACAAATTCATCCAGAATCAAGTCTCCTATTACCAGGATCTTTACATTGCTGAATTTCGGTATTATTCTTCTTAATTTTTCTATCTTCATATTCTCTCTATTACTGCATGGCCGAGAAGCGGCAGCATTATCTCGTGATGGCCTATTATGTTGTAGCCTTTACCGCCTGAGCGCACGGGCCGCGTCACCACATTTTGATAAGGCCTGTAATGATACATCATGTCAAAATTACATGCTGTGAAATCTTTCACCTTGTGTCCAAGATTCCTTGCTACGTTTATTGCTTTTAAAAATACTTCCGGGAGAATAACGGAAGAACCTATGTTTAGCACCACGCCTCCGTCTCCCAGCCCAGCGATTTCTTCTATAAGGCTATGAAAATCCTTTAACGAAGCTTCTCCTGCCGCGCCGGCGTCAAAACTCGGATGCTGATGTATTATATCAGTCCCTATGGCAATATGCACGGTCGCAAGCACATCTTCTTTAAGGGCATTATATAAAAGGCTTTGATTCCTAAAAGGAAACTTTTCACTGTTTATCACTTCAGCTATTGCGCGGCCCGCGCCTATATCTTTTTCAACAGCTTCTTCAAGGGCGCCGTTTATATATAAAGCTGTTTCTTTTGCCATGCCAAAACTTCCGTCTTCCAGCGCATCAGAGACATCTTCTGAAGTCCTTCCTATAAGGGCTATTTCAAAATCATGTATCGCTCCTGCGCCATTCAAAGAAATAGTTGTTATTACCTTTTTTTTCATTAATTCTATAATTATCGGATTTAAACCGCATTTAATAACATGCGCCCCCATCATAAATATGACAGGTTTTTTCTTATTATGCGCCGAGACAACAGCTTCTACTATTGATTTAAAATTTGACGCCGCCAATATATCCGGCAAAGAATCGTAAAAATCAGAGAAACTGGCGCCTTTTGAAGGAGCCTTTGCAAAATCTTCATGCCTTACCTTGTATTTTCTCTTTGATATAGGGTAAGTCTTTAATTTGTCTATGTTTATCTTAATTCTATCCGCTGGCATAAGCCATCCTTTAATCCGAGCATTTTAACATTAATAATAATAAGTGTCAAGGGCGCTAAGCTATTCTATCTTCTGGAGCGTTATCGTTACGGTTCCGACCAGAGGAATATTGCTTTTTACTACTATAAGAAGAGGTATGCGCTCCTCATCTGCTGAAAACCATATACTGACCTTTGCATTTTTGTTCAATTCTCCCTGAAACCAGGACATAGGTTGCGCCATAAACGCCTGATAGTTGCCGAGGTCTTTGATTTTTACAATACCCCTATTTACAATCTGGGTTTCCAGAAACCAGTTCTTATCATCCAAATGGACATTGGCAAAAAGAGATTCGCCTTCTTTTATGCTGCTCAGTCTGAAATAATAAATACAACTCACCGGATCCTGCACGCCCTTTGGCACATTGAATTCTTTTTTTTCATTTGTAAGCCTTGAAACGCAGACTGCCTTTCCGTTTTCCTGATCAAAGTCCACATATTCATCTGTCTGTTTCTTGCCTTCTTTCTGTTTTTTATCAAATCTTACAGGATAAAGCTCTTTTGTGTCCAGATATGTGGATATCTCATCCTCTACCGGAAAAAGTTTTGCCGCAAAAGAAGTTGTCTCTGCTTTTGCAACTATATGATAGACTTCGCGGCCGTTTAATTCTGTGATTTCTTCTACAAGTAAAGTCGCAAACCCAACATCCATCCCCATCCATTCTGCTTTATAAGTAAATTTTTCCCCGACCCGCAGTTTAGGCTTAGGGGTTTCTATTTTAATCTCCTCCGGTTTTTTTTCTTTAATCTTATAGCTTGAGGTAACCCCGCAGCCAGAAATAAAAAATGCCAAAATGCTAATGAATAAAACTGGTCTTGATATCATAATTGTTTCCGTTTCTTTATAAAAGGTTTTTAGCTTTTTCAAAAACCTCTCTTACGCTTATCGATTTAAGGCATAAAAAATCTTTTTTGCAATCATGCGCAAGGCACTCAATGCAACCAACATTTTTATGAATAGCTGCGGCCTTGTCTCCCAAAGGCTTCCATCTAACAGGACTAAGGCCTTTCTGATTTCTGCCGAATATAGAGATAACAGGCGTTCCTACGCCTGAGGCGACATGGACAGGGCCTGAATCATTTGAAATAACCAAACTCGCTTTTTTGAATAATGCGGCTAATTCTCCGAGCGTGGTAGGTTCGCAGAAAAAAACAGGCTTACTATTCATCATGTCTCTTACCTTTTCTCCGAGCGCAGCCTGATCAGGCGCTAAATTAATCATAACTTTTATCTTTAAATCTTTTATCAGCATGTCCCCTGTTTTCGCGAAATTCTCCAAAGGCCACATCTTTGACGCGCAGCTGGCGCCTGGATGAAGAATCGCGAATTTTTCCGATATGTTAACATCCAAACCTTCTAGTATCTTTTCTGCTTTTTTCTCATCATCATTCTGTATATATATGACGGGATTCGAAAATTCCGGTTCCGTTCCAAGATACCGCAATATATCCAATGAATATTCAGCTTCATGTTTCTCGCCTAATTTTTTCGTATAGGCTACTTTATCCGTAAGGAAAAAATCGGCTTTGCCTCTTGCGTATCCTATCCTTCTAGGAATCCCTGTCAAAAAACAAATGAGATTTATCCTTTTTGTCGTGTGAAGGATCAGAGCCGTGTCAAATCTTTTTGACCTGAGTTGTTTTATAAAACTAATATTATTAAAAATCCCTTTATGTTTTTTATTCTTATCATACACTATTACCTCGTCAATATACGGATTTCCTTTCAGCAAGTCATCTATTCTCGGCTGAACCATAACCGCGATATATGCGTCAGGAAACGCCTTTCTCGCGGCCTTTATCGCAGGCAATGATAACACCACATCGCCCATCCTGTCAGTCCTTGTGATAAGTATTCTTTTTACATTAGATATGTTCATATTAGTTTATTTACCAGGGCCAGTGGGTTTCGAGGACGCAAAATTTCCCCGGCGTGGAAATTTTGCTCCGTTTTCTCGCTCGCTCGTTTTGCCGGCTCAGGCAGGTTTTGAGAAAAGCCTTTTTTCTTCGAGCGGGCATGGTGTCCGCCATAGTTTTTTGTGGCGGACGAGCGAGAAGAAAAACGGAGCGAAGGCCGACCCGCTGGGGCGGCCAAGCGTCTTTTCGAAAGCCTGCCTGAGCCGGCGAAACACCCTGCCCGCTCGCGACAAAAAGGCCTCTCAACCCACTGGCTCTGGTAAAGAAATCTATAATATTTTGTTTACCGCAGCTAAAACTTCCTCCGAGCTGATAGAATACATGCATTCATGCGTTCCAAATTTACACTGCGCTTTTTTACACGGCGAACATTTAAGATTTTTGCGTATTACTATATCGTTATCTCCCCTTGGGCCGTATTCCTCGGGATCGGTCGGCCCGAATATTGCCACAACCTTTACTCCGAGATCAGACGCTATATGCATACCTGCGCTATCGCATGTTAAAAGCAGGTTAAATCTTTCTATAAGCGCGAAAAGTTCATGCAAACTCGTCTTTCCCGTAAAATCAATAAGAGAATCCGGCCGATTCACCGCGCTTGCAATCTCTTTTGATAATCCCGCCTCATTCACATCGCCTATCAAAACAACTCTATGCTGCGGATTTTTCAGAATACTTCTTATGACATCTATAAACCCTTGCTTTTTCCACTGTTTCAAATGACTTCTGCTTCCCGGGCTCACTCCTATAAGCGTGTCCGTATCTTTGACTCCATTATCTTTCAGCGCATTATTTATCTTATTTCCGGATTCTTCATCTATATAAATATTTTTTTGTTCTTTGTATTTTATTCCAAAAGATCTCAAACTCTCCAGATGTATTAACCTCTTATGTTTTATCTTTGATTTACCTCTGAGGAATAACCCTGTTCTGTTTTTCGCCGCTATCAGGACCGGCAAAAGGCTCGTCTTCATATCAATTGCCAAATCATATCTCTCAGCTTTAAGCCTTTTTATGAATCTTATTTTATCTTTAAGTCCCGCATGTTTATTGTAAATAAAAACCCTGTTAATCCTTGGATCTTTTCTAAAAACCTGTTCAGGCCTCGGCCCTATTATAATATCTATATCGGCATCCGGAAAATTATCTTTTAACGCAGACAATACAGGCAATGTTAAAATCACATCCCCTATATTTGAAAGAGTGATAAAAAGAATTTTACGGATGTTTGATAATTTCATAAAGCGCTTCCAATGTATCTTCTACAGTAACCGCCTTCATACACCTGTTATCTTTACATTTGAGGTCATAGCATGGTATCTTACAGCCTGTATCTTTACGTAAAACTACATACCTCCCGTTACCGTATGGGCCTGTCAATACAGGCGAGGTTGGCCCGAAGATTACCACCACCCTCGTTCCGACCGCGACCGCGAGATGCATCGGGCCTGAGTCATTTGAAATAACGCATATTGCTTTTTTAAAAATAGCCCCGAGTGTTTTCAATTCAGTCTTCCCGCATAGTATAAAAGGTTTATGTTTCATTAAAGCCGCTATATTTTCAGCAAGAGCAATATCCTTTTCCGCGCCCGTCAGAACAATAGACGCGCCTAATTTTTCAAATATATTATCTCCTAATTTTGCAAAATTTTCAGCAGGCCATCTTTTAAGATCCCAGTTTCCCCCTGCGTTAAGCGCTATAAACCCTTTATCTTTTATTCCTGCGCTCTCCAAAATCTTTTTTCCGTCTTTCATGTCATTATCGGAAATTAAAATTTCATAATTTTTATTTTTAGTTTTTATGCCGACCGCATTAGCGAGGTTTAAAAAATATTCCACCTTGTGTAATTCTTTATCCGGGGTATCGACTTTTCTGGTCAATAAAAATCCGGCTCTCTTGGACTTATAGCCCACTCTTATTGGTATTTTCGAAAACAATAGTAAAAGCGTCCTGCTTAAAGATTTCCTCAATATAAAAGCTGCATCAAATTTTTTTGACCTGAGATGAGATATTATTGAAAATCTTCTCAAAAGGTTTTTGTGCTGCTTTTTTTCGTCATAAATTATGATTTCATCTATATTCGGATTACCTTCCAGTATCTTATAGCATCTAGGATGCGTAAGGATAGCTATATACGCTTTCGAGTATCTTTCCCTGACAGCCCTTATAAAAGGTGTAGCAAAAAGCGTATCGCCCAACCAATTAACATTTACAATAAGTATTCTATTCATCTCAACCTCATGCTAATCCTTATCCCTGTGTTCTTTAATCCAGGTATAAAACCCGGTTATCTCGAACCAGAATACGAATAAATTATCTGAAGTGCTTGATATCCTAAGCCGCTTCATGGCAAATAAATCATGTTTTGGATATCTCTTCCCGGGATTTGTCGCGACCGCGATTTTATATCCTGCTTCGATAACTCTTTCTCTTACGTCTTTATTGAATCCGCCCAAAGGATAACTGAAAGTATTCACATCTTTTCTTATATGACTTTCGATCGAGCGCTTGGAATCTACTATCTCACTATCTAATTTCTGAACAGCCAGGCTGGTAAGCCATGAATGGCTCAACGAATGATTGCCTATGGTTACTATACCGCTTTCGGACATATCCACAACCTGATCCCATGTAAGATAACCATCACTCCCTACCATAGCTGGGATTATAAAAATCGTGGCCGATAGGCCAAGTTCCTTTAAAACAGGGTACGCATACAGGTAATTATCCTCATACCCGTCATCAAAAGTAATAGCTATCGTTTTTGAAGGCAATCGATTTTCCCTTACCATTTCTGCGAGATCTTCAAGTTTAACAACGTTATAATGCTGATTTTTCAGGAAGCGCATTTGAGCCTTAAAGCTTTCCGGAGAAACGCTTAGTCTTGAAGTTGCGCTATTTCCGTCTATCTTATGATACATTATAATAGGGACCACATACTGCGCCTTGGCATATAAAACAATAACTATCGCAATAATTAAAAAGGTAGCTACAACAACGGATTTCCTTGTCACCTGTAACCTCATGCAACCTCCTAAATCCGCCTTAGGCGGATTTAATCCCGAGTCCCTAGCCGCATCATTTTTACTTACTAGCGGCTCGGGACGAGGGACATATAAACTTTTTCTGTCTTATCCGCCATCTCGCTTATAGAAAACTTTTTAATGGCAATTTCTCTCCCTGAAAGCGCTATTCTCGCATAAAGCGCTTTATCATTTAATAATCTTAAAACAGGCTCTGCCAGGAGTTTTGGCTTGGACGGTTCTACGAGAAAACCATTTATATTATTATTAACAATACTTGATACTCCTCCCACATCTGTCGCCACGACCGGCTTTCCCGAAGCAAGCGCTTCAATAAGCGCGAGGCCCAGGCCTTCGCGCCTGGCAGGCGTAAACATAAAAATATCCATTACAGATAATGCATCCGCCGTGCTCAACTGCGGCTCAATAAATACCACATTATCCGAAAGATTAAGCTGCCGCGTAAGATTCATTATATCTTGTTTTTTATCCCCGTCTCCAACGAACATAAGCTGCGTGTTTGGTTTTTCTTTCAGTATTTCGTAAAGCGCGTATAAAAGCGTGTCATGCCCCTTATCAGGAGTAAACCTGGATATCATTCCTATGACGTTATAATCCTTCTTTATCCCAAAACTATCCTTCAGATTATCTTTTTCCTCTTTTGAAAAATCTTTAAGGAATGCCTCTGAGTCTATGCCATTATATATCAAAGAAACCTTGTCTTTATCTACGCCAAAATAATTTATAAGGTTTTCTTTTACTGCATCGCTTATGGCTATCACATTATCTCCCCACGAAGGCAATATTATTCTACCTATATTTTTATGAAAAAATCCGTGACACGTAGTAACTAACGGAATCCCGCATAATTTTGACACAAAAAAACCTGCCACCTGCGTAATCCTTGTCTGGCTGTGCACAACATCTATGTTAAGTTTCTTGACTGTCTTTGAAATTTCAAAGATAGCCCTGAAAACCTTCGGGCTTAACTCAGATTTCGTAAAAATATCTATATTAATATGAGAAATGCCTGCGCTCTCCAGTCCAGGCACAAGCATGCCGCCGCTTGAAGCAACGTATATCTCGTGGCCTTTAGACTTTAATGCCTTTGCCAATGAAACTGTATAGGTGCTGATGCCCCCGATATTAAGATGGGTCGTAAATAATAATATGCGCATTTATTTTCTCCATCACCAATTTATACACCTCTTCCACGCTGATACCTTCCATGCATGCGTTGCGTTTGCATTTAGACCTATAGCATGGGCTGCATTTTAAATCTTTTCTTATCACAACCCCTTTCTCATTCGGTTCAAAATGCCTGGCAGGATCGGTCGGGCCAAACAATGCTATAAAATCAGTGTTCATGCTTGAAGCAACGTGCATAGGAGCGCTGTCGCCGGTCAGAAAAACCCTGCATCTTTTTATCAGGGCGCCAAGCTGAGTTATAGATGTCCGGCCAACCGCGTTCACGGGCTTTGTAGCGGAGATTTTCATAAAATCTTTTACTGTATCCATAACATCCTCTGAACCTGTGAGGACCACCCTTATATCCTTTTCAGCCAGCATGTCGGAAAGTTTCGCAAATTTTTTCAAAGGCCATCTTTTCGTCTCCCATCTGGAGCTGGAACCGATATTGATTCCAACCAGCGCCTGGCTGCTATTGACCCACGCGCTCTTCAACAGATTATCTACATACAAAAAGTCTTCTTTGGAAGGCCATATTTCAAGATATGTGGAAGCGCCTATCGTATTAATCTTTATGCTCTTAAGTATCCTGAATTGTTCAGCGAGAGGAGTTGCTCTTATCTTAAGGTATTTTATACTTTTATTTATAAAAAAACTTAACCTGCCGTTATCGTAACCGAATCTTTCCGGAATCGCGCCAAGCCAGGAAATAGCGTGGCTGGCTCTATTATTCTGAAAATCTACGGATATATCAAAATTCTTGCGCCTTAAGATACCGGACGTTTTCAATAACCCTTTCAAGCCTTTGTCACGGCCCTTTTTGTCATAGAGAATAAGCTCATCTATGTAAGGGCAATTTTTAAGTATGTGCTTGGATTCAGCCCCGATCAAAACGCTTATATGAGCATCCGGGAAATTATTTCTCAATAGCCTTAAACTTGGAACTATAAGTATCACATCGCCTATTGCCCCAAGTTTTATAACAAGTATATTTTTCTTTTTATAGGCCTCCTCGTAGACTTTAATGGTACTTTCTGTCATCTTTGCGAGGCTGTATTCTCGTTCTATTTTTTTTCTGGCTTCTATTGCCAGGCCTTTAGATAATTCCCTGTCTTTTAGTACTCTTATTATTGAATTAACCATTTCAAGTATATCGCCGGGCCTCACCAGTATCCCAGTATGACCGTCTTCTATAATCTCTATTGCGCCGCCTATACGCGTGGCTACGACAGGCACACCGGCCGCGCCTGCTTCAATAATTACTCTTCCGAATGCCTCCTGGCCCATCGAAGGAAGCACTAACAGGTCGAGATCAGACATAACCTTTGGTATGTCATATTGAGCTCCCAAGAATTCCACGGAACTTTCTATCTGAAGCTGTTTCGTAAGGGCTTTTAACTTTTCCATATACCCAGGCTTATCTTTCGGCGCATCTCCTACAATCAAAACCTTAACCCTGGGGAATAATCTCACCACCCTTGCTATTGCCTGAAGGAAAAATCCATGGCCTTTTATAGGAGTAACCCTGCCTATAACTCCGATCTTGTACTCTGATTTTGAAGAAGCGGATGGCATGTTGAATTTGAATTTGTCAAGATCTACTCCCCTGGGAATCAGCCTGACTCTTTCATAAGGCACCTTAAAATCCTCTATCATGTGGCGGCCTATAACAGAACTCGCCACAATCACAAACCTTGCCCACCCTGTTACGCGGCTGATAAAATGATTAGAATAATAGCCATGGGCTGTTGTGATAAATTTTACCCCGGTGTGTCTTGCCGCAAAAAATGCTATGATATTCGGAACGCGGGAACGGCTATGCACAATATCTATTCGCTCATCTTTTATAATAGATTCCAGCGCTTTAATGGAACTTATTATCGTAAACGGAGATTTTTTATGAACGCTCAACTCTATATGCTTAACGTTCATTTCTATTAAATTCTTTACAAGCTTTCCTCCTCCGGACACTACAATAACCTTATGCCCTCTTTTAATAAGCTCTTTGGCGAGATCAACGGTGCCTGTCTCCACTCCGCCTACGTCAAGTTTTGGAAGAATCTGTAAGATATTCATAAAATTAAACCAGGGCCTTTAATCTCTCTGTTATTTTTTCTCTATCATCAAGCTTTTTAATTTCAGGCCTTGTTTCCAAAATTCCTTTTATCCTGTCATAAATCTCATCAGGCTTTGAAGTTATTGCATACCCCTGGCTTTCCAAATTTAAAACCATACGGCTATATTTAGATTCTTTGCTCATATCTCCGAATACTATCACACACTTACCGGAACTCGCAGCTTCTGAAATCATAGACATGCTTTCCGGAGAAGTCACTATAATATTATTTAATCCAAATATCGCAGGCACCGCATCTTTAACATTATTCTCATTTGCAATGATAATCAATTTACAGTATTTATTATTTTTTAATTTTTCTTTCAGCAATTCATCTATATCGGACGAAGTCCTTCTGGATGTTGATACAAATATATTAAGATTCTTTTCTTCAGAAATCTTCAGGATGCCATCCAATACCTTCTCAACTGCGGCTTTGTCCAACCTAAACCCTTTTGCATCTCCCCCAATAAGCAATCCAACCCCATCCCCGCCATTCACCATCCATCCTTCATCCTTCATCCTGCTAACCGCTTCTTCCATTGCTTTCTGAGTTATCCTATTCGGCGATCCCTCAGTTATCAATATGTTAGACCTGGTCCACCTGACAGGTGAGCCATCTGGCTCACCTGTCAGGTGGACCAGGGTACAATCATGACGCGGCAATATAATCAGATCTATCTTTTTGCCGCGGCCAAATCCTGGTTTCATTATCACTACATTCCTGGCATTATTTTCATATTTTAAAAATATATTCGCGCTAACTGCGGAAGCGCCGCAGGAAATAATAATATCAGCGTACCTATTTGTTGCATTCTCAAAAGATTCCTTGACCAGACAAAACTTAAGGCATCTTAAACATCCCTGGCATCTTTTAGAAGCAAAAATGCTCGAAAGGTTCAAAAGCAGCTTTGCAAATTTATTTTTAAATTTTATTTCCACATTATGAATTTTAATAATGGGTTTTTCTTTTATCCCCCGAGCCTCTAGCCTTGAGCCTAGAGCCTCTTCTATCATTTCCGCAACTGCCGCTCCTTGATTAAAATGGCCCGCCTTTCCGTCTGTCAGCACCATTACGCTGCGCTGAGGCGTACTTTTCCATCTTTTATGAGACCACAGCCATTGTTCTGGGAATTTTCTTATACGGTCTTCCAGGATATCTGTTATCTTTTGAAGATTTTCTTTCATATCTCTTTCCTTGTTTCCTGTATTTACAAGCTCAAATGGATCGCCTGCCCTGGCTATGTGCTTATCGATCCCAAAGCGCCGGATAAAAGAAGGGAGAATCTGTGAGCCTGTCTTTGAACTAAAAGCTACTGCGCCTTGCGCGGTTGAGGCAGGCCTGTTGAAAAAATTTACGAATACGCCGTTTGCGCCGGCATCCTGGTCAGAAAGCATTCCTACTATGCCGTTATTATTCAGGGTTTTGATTATATCCTTTACCGAAAATCCTTTTGTTATAACCCTGCATCCGGTTGACTGCCTGAATTGATTTAGGAGATTATTTAACCTTTTATACTTCTGTTCGCGCGCGAATACAGACATAGTATAGCCGTTTAAACTTGCAGCCAGAGAAGATATCTCCCAGTTCCCGAAATGAGCCGTGAGAAGTATTACGCCTCTTCCTTTTTCCATGGCGGTTTTAATCTTATCCGCATTTTCAAGTTTTACATGACTCTCGAAATAATCCTTGCGCATAACAGGCAATTTCAATAATTCTATTATGTTCATGCCTAAATTTTCAAAATGAGCCTTATTTATTCTCTTGAGCTCTGCGGAAGACTTTTCAGGAAAAGCCGCTTTCAAATTAGCATACGCGATCATCCTGCGTTTTAAATTGAAGCAATGCACAGCATCTCCCATGCGCCTCCCAATCCATAATGCAGGCCTCAGCGGGATACACCATAAAAGCATGCTGAACGATTTAACTATTATAAATCCCAAAAAGTCTATTATAGAATCCATCTTCATTTTCAATTATCTCAAGCCTCACTTTTAAGACCAGATATTTCACTCCCTCGCCTGCGCCCGTCAGTCCCCGCAGCTTCACCGCGTCTTTTTCCGTGGTAACCACTCTATCAAGTTTATTTTTTCTGCAATAATCTTCTATATTAATGATGTCTTCTTTTGCATATGCGTAATGGTCTCTGAAAATAAAATGCTTGTTAATCTTTAATCCAAGCCGCAGGATTGTCTTTTCAAAACATTCCGGACTGCCGATTGCCGAAACAAGTACAAGCTCCCCATTCTGCAGTTCGCTTATATTTATCTTCTCTTCATTCGGAATTTCATAAAAATGCAGAGGCCTGTGTATGGCTTTTACGATAACCGCCCTATGATTTATGGCAATTAATTTCTTCTCCAGCTTCTCCAGCTTATCCTTATTGGAAACTAGATCCGCTTTTGTAATTAAAAATATATCCCCCCTTTTAAGAGCATAAAGGCCTTCGCGCAATGAACCTGTTGGTATCACCCAGCCATTTCCAAAAGGTTTTGAGGCATCTATGCATACGATATCCAGGTCTCTTCTTAATCGAACGTACTGAAATCCATCGTCCAATAGAATAGTATCTGAAAGATGGTTCTCTATAGCTTCTTTTCCTCTTTTAACCCTATCTCTTCCCACCAGCACAGGGACGTTCGATGTTAATTTCGGAAGAAGCTCTGACTCATCATTCCCATAGCCCCTTATAAGGATGCTTACTCTCCGGCTTTTTTTTGCAAGTATATCTGCGATAAATGCGGCTACAGGCGTTTTGCCTGTCCCTCCCCATGTGATATTACCTACGCTTATAACCTTTGCGTTAATCTTGTATTTTCTGAAAATATTAAAATTGTAGAGAATATTTCTGATAAAAATAATAACAAAATACAATAACGAAAAAGGTACGCTTAATAATAAAAGTGCTTTCCTGAACATCTTAGCCGCCTTATATACTATGTATTTACGCTATATTTGGTATATGATAGTCTATTTGGAAGGAATTGTAAAGATGAATGGTGCCAGGATTAGATCTATTGTTCTTTGGCTGGAACCTGAATTTCTGATTATAGTGTCTCTGGCATTTATGCCGAGTTTATTTCTATATCCTGGATTATCCAGAAATAACTTCAAAGCTGAATAAAGCCCCTCTTTATCATCGACTTCTACGCCTGAATCATTTTCCAGAAATATCTTTACCACATCCTGGAAATTAAACGTATATTTGCCGAATATTATCGGCTTCATCATGCTGGCCGGCTCAATAGGATTCTGTCCTCCTTTTTTAACAAGGCTGCCTCCCACAAATACTATGTCAGCGGCGGAATACATGGACCTCAGTTCACCAATAGTATCTAGAATAAATACAGATTTTATGCCCTTTACACTCTGCCCTATATCAAGAGAAGAAATCTTCACAGGCTTAAGGCCTGATTTTGTTAAAATGTTTTCTATTTCCCGGGCGCGCTCTATGTGGCGCGGCGCAATAAGAAGCCGGAGATCATTATATTCGTTTTTTAATCTCGCAAAACATTCTATTATGGCGCTTTCCTCTCCCCTATGCGTGCTGCCCGCTATAATTAAAATTTCGTTTTCATCGAGATTTATTTTTTTTCTTAACTCTAATCTTTTATTGTCAGAATCAAGCAGCGCTATGTCAAATTTCAGGTTGCCTGTTACGTAAACCTTTTCTTTTGAAGCGCCTAGCGCAATAATCCTCGCCGCATCCTTGTCTGACTGCATCAATATAAGAGAAAATTTCCTTAAAAGCCTTGATATGAAAAATTTGCCTTTTTTATATCTAGGATAAGACCTATTTGAAATCCTCCCGTTCGCCAATATAAGCCTTGCTCCTGATTTATAAATCGAATCTGCCAGATTCGGCCAGAATTCTGTTTCCATGGATATAAACATCTCCGGCTTAACCGCTTTTACGACTCTGTCTATTATAAAACTTATGTCAAACGGAAGATAAAATATGCCTTCTTTTTCTGTGGCTATGGTTTTGGCAACTTTATTGCCTGTGTGAGTGACTGTTGAAAATACAAGGGTATTCGAAGGGAATGCCTTTCTTAAAAGAGGCGCGAGAATGCCTGCCGCCTTCATTTCTCCCACGCTTACAGCGTGCACCCAGATAATCTTATTTTTTGAACAAATGGATTTGATTGTTTCAGGCAGAAACCCAAACCTGTCCTTCATCCCATATCTGTAACGCCCGGTAACCATAAGATACGGCAGATAAAAAATACCGAATATTATAAATGCGAGGTTATATAAAATTCTCATTATTTATTCGTAGTAAGTAGCGCAGGAGGTTTCTGATTCCCACACAGATACAGATTTCAGAGAAATGCCTTTTTCTTTTACAGAGCCTTTGAGTTTTCGGTATATAAACCTGGCTATATTTTCCGCGGAGGGATTTTCTGTCTTGAAAATACCTATTTTATTAAGATGCGTATGATCTATTTTTTTTAATATATTTTTTAGCATGATCTTTAACACGGTAAAGTCCACAGATATGCCGATATCGTTAAGGTCGGCTTTTTCAAATCTCGCCTCTACCTTCCAGTTATGGCCGTGCAGTTCCTCGCACCTGCCTTTATATCCTCTTAGATTATGCGCGCTCGAAAAATCCCCTTTTACTAAAATCTCATACATAATTTGCCCTTTCAGCCCTATGAATCTTTGTTCCCAAAAACCTTTCTCCGACCCTTACAAAATGCTCTACCGCGTCTGTCGCAAAAAATCTGTGATGCGGTTTTTTCTTGCTGTCAGACAATTCTCCCATGCTCATCAATATAGCGTGGACCTCTTCGGCAACAGAACTCGCGGAATCTATGATCTTTACCGATTTACCCATTACCTTCCCTATCACCTGTTTTAAAAGCGGGTAATGCGTGCATCCTAAAACCAGCGTATCTATGCCTTTTCTCCTGAAAGACGCTAAGTATTTTTCAGCTATGGCGAACGTAGCCTTTTCCCGAAGCCAGCCTTCTTCAACAAGCGGCACAAATAAAGGGCACGGCTTTGACATAATATCTATTTTAGGAGAAATGTTTTTTATCTCCCTTACATATGCCTTGCTTTTAATCGTAGTATAAGTGCCAATAACGCCTATCCTGTTATTGCGCGTAACCGTAACTGCCTTTCTTGCGCCGGGCTTTATAACTCCTACCACAGGCACGCGCACATGCTTTATAAGTTCTTCCATGCTGGTGCTTGAAGCTGTATTGCAGGCCACAACTATAATTTTTACATTAAATTTCAAAAGAAAATCTGCATTTTCTATGGAAAATCTTTTTATCGTCTCAGGAGATTTTGTGCCGTATGGAACCCTAGCAGTATCGCCCAGATATATAATTTTTTCATTAGGCAGCTTCTTGAACATCTGCTTAACCACCGTCAACCCTCCGACGCCTGAATCAAATATGCCTATTGGCCGATTTTTCATAGTGTATTGCAGGTCCTTCGGCGAAATTGGTGGAGCGTTTACGAGTTTGTTCGAACATATTTTAAGGGTTTACCCTTAAAATAAAAATCTTCAATGAGGCTCGGCAGTCGGCTGATGGCTGCCCGCACCCAGCCATCAGCCGACTGCGTCCTCGCAAAATATGTAAGTAATAGGGCTCGTCCGCTATCCCGCCTAACTCCTATGAAAAAACACTGTGACGGCGTGATACCGAGCTAGCTCAATGCTTCCGCACTAAAGGCAAATTTTTCCCGCACCAAAAATTTGCCTTTAGTGAAAGCTAACCTATTTTAACTCTATTTAAAAAAACAGGAAAAATTTGCTTTGAATATGTCGCAAAAGGTCTACTTTTGCGACGGTTGACTAACATTTAAACTCAGCGGCGCGTTACCGTCCGCTGCCTT
>JAPLMD010000064.1 GCA_026387235.1 Candidatus Omnitrophota bacterium | reverse complement strand
ATAGGCGAGATTATAAAGGGCAGCGGAGAAGTTATAATATGACCATTTGTCCCGATCGCCGATCGGGCAGTACTGCCCGATCGGCGATCGGGACAAATGGTCATATTATAACTTCTCCGCTGCCCTTTATAATCTCGCCTATGGTCCAGGCTTTTAATTTAAACTTCTTAATTTCTTTGTGCGCTTTTTTAACATCGCTTTTAGGGACTACTATCACCATGCCTATCCCCATGTTGAACGTCCGGTACATCTCCCTGTCGCTTATCTTTGCCCTTTTCTGGATAACCTTGAATATTTCAGGAACCGGCCTGAATTGGGGTTTGCAGTTAGTCCTATGTTTTATTATGTTTTTATGTATTTATATTAATTTTAGTCATTAATGCAAATAAATTGCAAATAAAATATTTGATTATTTCATAATCAAAAAAATGTTTTTTAAATTAAATAAAAACAGGCACAACTCTAGGGATATTATCGTAAAAACCTCCGCCTGTAATGTGCGCGACGGATTTTACTTTCACCTTCTCCATTAATTTCAAAATCATCTTCACATAAATAATCGTGGGCGTTAAAAGGACCCTGCCGAATTTCCCTTTTAATTCGCTCACCGTAAACAGCTGCCTTATCAAACTAAAACCGTTTGAATGAGGCCCGCTTGAACCTATGCCTATCACCATGTCGCCCGCGTTTACGGATTTCCCGTCTATTATTTTATTTTTTTCGACTATGCCTACGCAGAATCCTGCCAGGTCATATTCTTCGCCTTTATACATGCTCGGCATCTCCGCGGTTTCCCCTCCGACAAGAGCGCACCCTGCCTGCTTACAGCCTGTCACAATACCTTTCATTATGTCCGCTGCCTTTTTGCTGTTCAGCCTGCCTGTCGCAAAATAATCAAGGAATAAAAGAGGCTCTGCTCCTGTAACTACCACATCGTTCACAGACATTGCCACAAGGTCTATGCCTATCGTATCGTGTTTATTCATAACATCAGCTACCTTTAATTTCGTGCCTACCCCATCGGTAGAAGATACGAGTATGGGTTCTTTATATTTTTTGGGTATGCTTGTAAGGGCGCTAAAACCGCCTATATCGCAGATTACCTCCTTGCGCCTTGTAGAGCTTGCCATGCGCCCGATATCTTTTACAAAATCATTTGCCCTGTCTATATGGACGCCTGATTTTTTATAATCAATCATAATTTCTCCTTTACATAATCCACGCCATTTTTAAAAATAGCTAACCCGTCTCCGAATTCTTTTAAGCCTTCGCGGGTCCACCTCGGATGCTGCGTCCCAAGGGCATGCCTTTCAGGATGCGGCATCATGCCCAGGATTCTGCCTGTCGTATCGCATACGCCTGCAATATCATCAATGGAACCATTCGGGTTATCAGCATATTTAAAGACTATCTGAGCGTTTTTTCTCAATTGAGCCAAAACTTCCTTATCCCTTGGTATAAATTTCCCTTCGCCGTGCGCAATCGGAAGATAAATAGTTTCTTTTAAACCCTTTGTCCATACACAAAGTTCCCTGGTGTCTTGGTGTCCTGGTGTCTTGGTGTCTTTTTTTAGATACACCCATTTATCAATAAAACTTCCTGAATCGTTAAAGCTGAGAGTGGCTTCCATGCCGCCGCTATTCAACCCAGGCAGAATTCCGGCTTTTACAAGCACCTGAAAACCATTGCATATCCCTATGATCAGCTTTCCGCTGTTTATAAAATTCTTAAGGTCTTCGTTAAGTTTATATTTAATTTCATTTGCCAGTATCTTGCCTGACGCGATGTCATCCCCGTACGTAAATCCTCCGGGTATGGCGAGTATCTGATAATTCTTTAAAAATTTCTCGTCCCTGGCCAGCTCGTTTATGTGCACGAGCTCCGGCTCTCCGCCTGCCATTTTAAAGGCAGAAGCGGTTTCGTTATCGCAATTTGTGCCCGCGGTCCTCAAAACTATAATCCTTGGTTTTTTCATAACTTCTATATCCCTGGTCCACCTGTCAGGTGAGCCAATTCTGGCTCACCTGACAGGTGGACCAGGCCCTATTCTACCAGCGTAATGGTTTCTGCCACGCCTTTTTTAACTCGTCTATTCCGGCGTCGATTATTTTCTTCCCGCCGGCTCCATATATCCTGAGAGATTTTTTGCCTGAGACCCCGCCTATCAATCCGATCGGGACACCTTTCATCAATCCTTCAAAAGCTTTCTTATCCGCTTTTCTAACCTCAGCTATAAACCTTGTATTAGACTCCGAGAATAAAATTACGCTGTCTTTTTTAACATCGCCGGGTATATTGCCTAGTTCCGCGTCCGCGCCGAATCCTCCGCTGAACGCCATCTCAGCCAGCGCCACAGCTATGCCGCCCTCTGACAAATCGTGACAAGCCCTTAATAGCCCGAGCCCGGCTGCCTCGCTCATCCTGTTAAAAATCTTCAGGCCCGCTTCGGCATCCACGGTGGGCGCATTATTTCCTACGCAATTATTTATAAGATTATAATGCGAGCCTCCCATTTCATCTTTTGTATCCCCTATAATGTATAAAAGGTTTCCTTTTTCTTTAAGGTCCATTGTGACGGCTTTCGTCACATCGTCCATCACTGACATCGCGGAAATTAAAAGCGTGCCGGGTATTGATATAGATTCTCCATGCACTGAATATTCGTTATTCAGGCTGTCTTTGCCGGAAATAAACGGAACGCCGTACGCCTTTGCTATTTCGTAACAACCGAAACTCGCCCTCACCAAAGACCCCAGCCTGTCAGGCTTATCAGTATTGCCCCAGCAGAAATTATCCAGAATAGCGGTTTTCTTTAAAGACCCGCCAACCGCTATTACCTGGCGCAGCGCTTCATCTATGCAGGAAGCAGCCATCCAATACGGATCTATAAGGCCAAACCTCGGATTTATCCCGTTTGAAATTATAATGCCTCTTTTGGAATTAAACTTCGGCCTTATAATGCTCGCGTCTCCCGGCCCGTCGTTTTTTATGCCCACGAGAGGCTTTAAAACGCTCTGGCCCTGGACCTCGTGGTCATACTGCCTTATGACCCATTCCTTGCTGCAGACGTTCCAGCTTGAAAGGATCTTCAATAAATCCCGGGTAAAATTTTCTTTGCCTTTATTTTCACATTCTTTGTATATAGGTTTAGACCATACCGCTTTTCTCTCAAACCTGGGAATCCCGTCATGCAAAAATTCCATGTCCAGATCGCACACCACGTTTCCGTTATATCTTAATTTGAGCCTGTTATTTGAAGTAAAACACCCTATTACAACAGCTTCAACGTCCTCTTTTTTAAAAATATCCATCAGCTCTTTCAGGTTTTCCCTGGAGACAGAAAGAACCATCCTTTCCTGGGCTTCCGATATCCAGATCTCCGTATAGCTCAGGCCCTGATATTTAAGAGGGGCTTTTTCCAGATCAACCTCCGCGCCGAGATACTGCCCCATCTCTCCCACAGCGCTTGAAAAACCTCCCGCGCCGCAATCAGTTATAGCCGTATACAGGTTTTTGTCGCGCGCTTTCAAAATAGTGTCTGTAAGTTTTTTCTCCGTAATCGGGTTTCCTATCTGCACCGCCCCGCTCGACACAGTCTCGGATTCGTGAGTAAGCTCTCCTGAAGAAAAAGTGGCTCCGTGAATTCCGTCTCTTCCTGTGCGGCCGCCTGCTACCACGATCAGATCTCCGGACTTAGTGGATTTGAATGATTTATCTTTCGGCATTATGCCGACTGTGCCGCAATACACCAGAGGATTTCCGATATAACGCTCGTCAAAAAGCACTGCGCCGTTCGCAGTCGGTATTCCCATGCGGTTGCCGTAATCCCTGACTCCGCTCACAACGCCTTTCATGACGCGCTTCGGGTGCAGCATGCCTTTGGGCACTTTTTTATGCTCTGTGTCAGGCAGGCCGAAACAAAATATATCCGTATTCATAATAGGCTTTGCAGCCAGCCCGACTCCCAGTATATCCCTTATGACCCCTCCTATGCCCGTGCCTGAACCTCCGTAAGGCTCAAGCGCGGAAGGATGATTATGCGTCTCCACCTTGAAGCAGATATTGTCGTCCTCGTCAAACCTGATAATCCCGGCGTTATCCTTAAAAACAGACACGCACCACGGTTTTTTCAATTCATTCGTAACCTTCATTATCGTATTTTTAAGGAGGTTATCTATTATCTTTGTTTTTCCTTCTTCTTTATATTCTATAATTCCGCGGAATGTCTTATGGCCGCAATGCTCTGACCACGTCTGAGCGATTGTCTCGAGCTCGCAATCAGTGGGATTCCTGCCTAATTTTTTAAAATATTTCTTTATCTCCTGCATTTCTTTCAGATTCAAAAATAACTGGCCGTCTTTACTTATCTTCGCCAGCTTTTTATCATCCGCGCCGAGCACATTTACTGATATTAATTTAAACTTATAACCATTAACTTGTGTCCTGGTGTCCTTGTGTCCCGGTGTCCTGGCTATATGCTGTATCACTTTATTATAAAGCAGCTTCTCGCATATATTCTTAAAATCGCCTTCCGTGATTTTCCCTTCTATGAAATATTTTCTTTCCGTCCTGAGAGATTTTACTCCATAGATCCCCATATCCCTTATTGCTTTTCTAGTGCTTTCTTCTACCGGGTCCATGACGCCGGGATTATACGCTATCTCTACGATTCTTCCCTTTGCCCTATGCCCTGCCTCTAATAAATATTCTTCAGTAATAGGGTCAGCTAATAATTCTTCCGCTATTCTCTTCGCGTCAGGCTCAGCGATATCCCCGGAAATAATAAAGACCTGAGCAACGTTGACTTTCTTAACGCCCTTTATGCCCAGGTCCTGGATATCTTTTTTGATCCCGTTTCCTAAAGGATCAAAAACACCTTTTTTGTTTCTTATCTCTATTTTCCATTCCACGTTCTTTTATATTCCGACTTTTTTGAAAATAGCGCCTACGTGTTTTGTGTAATATGCGACGTCAAAAAAAGTTTCGATTTCTTTAGCTTTCACAAATTTTATAAAATCGCTGTCCGCCTTTAACACATCCTTAAAATCAATACCCTTTTCCCAGACCTTCATGGCGCATCTCTGGATAATATCATATGCCTTTCTGCGCTCAACCCCTCTTTTTTCAAGTTCCACCAGGATCCTCGCAGAAAATACCAGGCCTTTTGTTTTGGAAAGATTGATAGACATATTCTCCGGATACACCAAAAGCCCTCTTACAATCTCTATCATCTGATTCAGCATGTAATCCAATAGTATAGCGCTGTCAGGTATGATAATACGCTCGCTGGAGGAGTGGCTGATATCTCTCTCGTGCCACAACGCCACGTTTTCCATGGAGGCCATTGCATTCGCGCGCAAAACCCTCGCAAGGCCCGTAATCCTTTCGCACATAACAGGATTTCTCTTGTGAGGCATTGCGCTGGAGCCTTTCTGGCCTTTTCCAAAAGGCTCTTCAACCTCCCTGACCTCTGTCTTCTGGAGATTTCTGAATTCTGTCGCTATCTTTTCAAGAGTAGCTCCCACAATAGCTATTTCTGACAGATACTCGGCGTGCCTGTCTCTCTGCAGGATCTGCGTAGAGATGTTAGCCGGCTTAAGCCCTAATTTTTTGCAGACATAGCTTTCTACGTAAGGCTCGATATTCGAATACGTGCCTACAGGCCCGGAAATTTTGCCTACGGATATGATTTCCTTTGCCCTGTTTATTCTTTCAATGCACCTGTTTATCTCATCGAAAAATAACGCTAATTTTAAGCCGAACGTTGTAGGTTCAGCGTGCACGCCATGGCTTCTCCCTGCCATGACAGTATATTTGTATTTATTGGATTTTTTTCTTAATTCTTCTTTCAGCGCCTTGAGGTCTTCCAGGATGATATCAGCCGACTCCTTCATCATGACTGATAAGCCGGTATCCAGGACATCGCTTGAAGTAAGGCCCTGGTGCACAAATCTTGAAGAATCGCCTATATATTCCGCTATATTGTGGAGAAACGCTATTACGTCGTGACGGGTGGTTTTTTCTATTTCTTCAATACGTTTTACGTCAAATTTTGCTTTGGATTTTATCTTTTTCAGCTCTTTTTTAGGGATTTTGCCTAAGCTGGCTAAGGCTTCGCAAGCGAGGATTTCTACATCCAGCATCTTCTGGTACTTATTCTCATCAGACCATATGGCTGACATCTCAGGAAGCGAGTATCTTGGTATCATAAGGACTATAATATACCATATATAGATTATATGCGTCAACCACAAAAAAACACGCGAGATAGGCTGATTTTCAGGCAAATGTTACAAAACGAGCATGCGGTTATTTCTTTTTGGTAGAATAGAGTATGAGCCCCAGGATAAAAAGAGCCACAAGAAGAAGCAACAGGGTAATACTTTGCATAAAATGCGCTGACAGCCGGCCTGATTTCTCTTTTGTTATCACAGCGCCGTCTGTGTCAGAAGCGGGCTTGCCCTGTTTTAATCTGAGATTACCAAGCGTATCCACCCATATATAATATTCCCTGCCCTGGATATCGGATAGCGCTATTTTACTAGGCCCGGTCGTATCGCCTTTTAATATAAGGTCTTTCTTGAGAGTAAGGGATCCGGACATTATAGAATCTATGTCATTTCTTAATAGTTGAGTTGAACTTATCATGTCAATGGATTTGGCATTCAGCGCATAAACAGAACTTGCTAGTTTTATGCGGGGAGTCATTTCTCCGTCGCTGGCAACCTCCATGCCAAGCCACAGGTTTTTATTAAAATCTACTTCGAGAGGTTTTACTGAGCCCATGAGCACGTTAAACGCGCCATTTTTTATAACAAGTATATGCCCCTCTTCCCAGATAGGCTGGCCAAGCGTTTCTGCGTCATAAAATCTGAACGTGACTAAAAAATTCCCGGTTAAGGGATTATCGTCTTTATCGGTAAGCCTTCCCTGGTAGTTTATAACGCGGGGAATAGCGGCGTATGTAACAGCAGTCAAACATAAGATCCCGATTATAAGAAATAAAGCTACGCGGAATTTCCTCATTTACTGCCTCCTTTTACGTTTTTCATCGCATTTTTTGGACTTACTTCGGATTTTATCATAATACCTTTATTGCTGCAAGAACTTTATCTTTATATTATTCCCGCTAAACCTCGTCTGTACCCTGTTTCTCCAAGGCTTTCTTTACATTCTCTTCTGAAACAACGCCTTCTTCAATAAGGATCCGGCCTAATTTCTTTTTCTCCTTAAGTTTCTTCGGTATAGTGAAGTAAAATATGGCTCCTTTGCCAGCCTCGGAATCAATCCATATAGAACCATCGTGGTCTTTAATAATCCTTTTTACTATACTAAGCCCGGCGCCGGTGCCTTCATATTCGCTCTCTGCGTGGAGACGCCTGAATATCCCGAATATCTCGCTATGGTATTTTTTTTCAATCCCGATGCCGTTATCTTTCACATAAAATTCATGCATATCGCCTTTATCATTATAACCTATTTCCACCCTGGGATTGACTCCCTTGTTCTTCGACGAAAACTTCATGGCATTGCTTATCAAATTAAAAAGAGCCTCTTCTATCTTAATCCTATCGCAGTGCACTATAGGTAAACCGCTGGAAACTTTGATATCCACGTTGTATTTCTTGATATCAAACTCTAATCTGGCAGTAATAGATTTTATCAATTCACCTATATCAACGTCTTCGTAAGGATTTTTAATCCGGCTGATCCTGGAAAGCTTCAGCAGGTCATCTATCAGAATCTTCATGCGATTGGCAGCAGCGCGAATCTTGCACAGATAATCCTTGCCCTGTTCATCAAACTTATCGGTATATTCCTGCTCGAGCAAAACTCCCAAGCCGTCAATACCGCGCAGCGGAGCCCTAAGGTCATGAGAAACAGTATATGCAAAGCTATCCAGCTCTTTGTTTGCTATTTCCAGCAATTTTTTCTGTTCTTCAACTTCGGCATTTTTTTGTTCTACAATAGCTTTAGCTTCTACAAGGCTGTCCGTCATCTGATTAAAAAACTGCGCTAATTCTCCGATCTCATCTGTTGCCTCTACTGTTGCCCGCGCGGAAAAATTGCCTGCAGAAATTATTTTAGATATCTCTGTCAATGCCTTGATCGGCCTGGAAATAGACCGCGCGATAAGAATGGCCGTGAATATAACTAATATCAAAATTACAAAGCTTATCTTCAACAGCGTGTTTCTTAACTTATTCGCTGAAGCAAATACTTCTGTGCTATCCATTTTTACGACTATGCCCAGCCCGAATGTAGGCAGGTATCTCCAGACTGCGAGCACTTGCTGCTCCCTGTAATCTAATAATGCTCCTGAGCCTTTTTCTCCTTGCAAGGCTTTTTGAATGACAACCCCTTCCTTGGAACTTAGCTTTATTTTTCTTTTAAATGCCGCTTGAGGGTCAAATCTAGCAGGCGTAATAAAAACTGCCTCATCCCCTGTCTTTGATAATATGATTGCTTCGCCGGTCTGTCCCAATCCGGTGTAATCCTTGGAAAATTCATAGAATATTTTATTACTGACCTGGATTACTGCAATCCCGATAAAGTCCGAACCTTTAAAAACCGGCAGCGCAATGAAGACAGCCGCATTGCTCGTTTTTGGATAATATTCGAAGCTTGATATCTCTGTTTCCTGAGAAGCCTTTGCCCGCATAAAGACTTCGGATAATTCTGAATGCCTGAGCAGGGCTTCATTATAAACTGACGTGCTCTTTTTTCCTTCTTGAATAGAAAAAACAACCTCCCCGTCAGGATTGATAAGCATGATATTATCACAGCCGAATATTTGCTGATAATATATAAGCATGGGCTTAAATTCCTGCTCAATAGCCTGGTAATCTGAAGAGGCGGCCCCGCCATTGCGGAAAGCATTGAAGAATTTATCAGCTGCGTCGATGAAGTCCTGCGCGTAGAAAAGCGTAGAAACATCTTTCTTTAGTTTCAGCGAATATGCCTCGATCTGGTTTGTTTTATTATCGGCAACCACGAAAAGGCTGTTTTCTATCTCTTTCTTCAGCGCTTTTAAAGAAAATTGATAGCTGACACAGATAGCGGCGGTTAAAGTTAGGAATGAAATAAATAAAAACCACCAGATAAATTTTGTTGTAATTTTATAGTTTTTGAAAAATTGCATAACGAATCTCTTTCTTTAATTATTACTACGCATTAATCTTTTCCACATTTCTGTAGCTGAAGATATCGAACGCTCCGCGGCGTTGATCTTCACTGCCGCCATATACTAATGCCGATTTGACAGAGTTTTTCTTATTGGTCTTCTGATAATATCGTAAACCTTTAAAATAATCGTCATTTATCGTCCTCCCAAGCTTTATCTCAACCGGCTTAACCGAAGCGCCATTTTCAAGAAGGATATCAACCTCATTCCCTACGTTGTCTCGGAAAAAATAAATATTACTGTTTTTGCCGTGATTCGTTCGGGCCTTCAGAAGTTCGGCAACAACAAAGTTCTCGAAAATCGCGCCTTTTAATGGATGATTAGCGATGTGTTTGACGTTCTGTATGTCCAAGAGATACGCGGCCAGGCCCACATCGGTAAAATATAGTTTCGGCGCTTTAATAAGCCGCTTTCCGAAATTGGCGTGATGCGAACGCACAAAAAATATAACATAGCTTGCCTCGAGCACGCCCAGCCAGCTTTTGGCGGTATTATGATTAATGCCGCAGTCATTCGCGAGATTTGACAGATTTATGACCTGGGCCACCCTTCCGGCGCACAGTTTGAGGAATTTCTCAAATTTCGATAGATCCTTGACATTGATAAGCGCGCGGATATCGCGCTCCAGGTATGTGCTGACATAAAAAGAAAGCGCCTCCGTAGGATTAAGCTTTTTATCATGGATGCGGGGGTAAAAACCGGTGAAAAGGACTTTGTCTATGGGGATCGCCTTATTAGAATAGATCTCGCTATATGAAAACGGCAGAAGAACAGCAAGAGCGGTCCTTCCGGCAAGACTCTGGCTAATTGTATCCAAGAGGTGGAAGTTCTGGCTTCCCGTCACTATAAAAAGGCCCGGTTTATCTTTTGTATCCACTATCTCCTGAATATAAGATACCAGCTCCGGAACACGCTGTATTTCATCGATTACGGCTCCTTCTTTAAGGCATTCGCTTAAAAAAGATCTTGGATCGGTTTTCGCGTAATCACGCACATCGATATTTTCAAGCGAGAAGTATTTCTTTTTTGGGAATAAAGCTTTACATAAAGTAGTTTTACCGGATTGACGAGGACCCGTAAGGGTGATCACCGGATAATGACGCGCGTAGTGAAGAATCTTTTCTGAGATAGCCCGTTTTATCATGTTAAAAGTATACATCAAAATTTACATTCTGTCAATACGATTATCAATTTGTAAAAATTGGTACCCCCCCCCTAGAACGGTGACGTCCTATAAATACTAGAACGGTGACGTCCTATAAAGGGACACCCTATAGCTAAAAAATAATTAATTTTTTTGAAAGAAAATAGCCTCCAGATGTGTCTATATAGTAGACGCAGATAAAAAGGAGGTGGATTTATGTCTAGGACAAAAAGGCTTGTAAGCGATGATTCAGTGTTTCATATTGTACAAAGAGGTAATAACAAACAAACTATTTTCAGGGAAGATGAGGATTTTGAAAAATTCTTATCTATAATAAAAAAATATATCCCTAAGTTTAAGGTGGAAATTTATCATTACTGCCTCATGAGGAACCATATGCACATTCTATTGAAGATATTTAAAAAAGATACATTAGCTAAGATTATGCAGGGGATATTGCAGTCCTATAGATTTTACTATAAGCGCAAATATGGCTACATAGGCTATCTATACCAAGGTAGATACAAAAGCGAATTAATCCAAAATGATAGTTATCTATCAGAATGCGGCCGTTATATAGAAAGAAACCCGGTAAGGGCTGGTATAGTAAAAGAGCCCCATGAATACAGATGGTCAAGTTGTAAGCATTATATCTCTGGCCAGAAGGATGATATAATTACAGAAAATCCGCTTTATGAGGGCTTTGGCAAGACTATAGAAAGCAGGTGCTCTGCTTATAAAGAATATGTTTCTAAAGCAAGGCCGTATGAGGATATGATCGATAGGCAATTTGGTATTTATGTGCAGTAGGGTGTCACCAAATAGGACGTCCCATATCTAACTAATATCTACATATCTAACTAATATCTACATATCTTACATATCTAATATTATTTCTGTTATTTCGTAATTTAATGATCTATATACTGCTTAATCTCATTGTCAAACAATTGATTAAATTCCTCTTTGTTGTATCCTTTTCTTAATTCGCGATAGGCATTGATCCCCAGTTCAGCCATTTCATTAAAATTGCTTGGCAATTGACTACTCCACCTGTTGTAGTAACCTGCTCTATAAATTGTTTCACTAACAGCCATAAACTTATCCCAGTCTCTGTTTTGAAATGCTTGAAATAAAGATTGCATGTAGCTATCCACGGAATTCGTAACTACTTCCTGTCGCAAGAATGCGTTAGAGTATGTCTGCTGAAGTTCATAAACCTGATTCCATAACGGCTGATTATAAAAGCTGTTAGAATTTAAACTTAACTGGAGCTGGCTTTTAGGAATTTTATCTTCTTCTACAGAACTAAAACGCCTATTTTCTTGTAAATCTGTTGAAAAACCAGAGCCACTTGGAACATTAGGCTGATAAGTCGCATATCCCTGCTCTGTAAATTTATTTTTTCCTGTTTCTTTTGTAATTGGCTGATAGGCATAGCCTTTTACTCTCTGTGTTCTTTTTTCTGAAATTTTTTGTGAAAGTTCGAGCAAATCATCATTTGAATTTGCCGCTGAGACTAATCCATCTTTAGAAATTGAGCCTATATCTTTGGCTAATTGGATAGCTCTTTCAATCTTATTTTGCATAATCTCGTCACTTTTTTGGATTTCAAATATTGCCATTTGCTCATTATATTTTTGGTGATATAGCGCTAAAACACCGCTGTCATTATAAAGCTTAAAAATTTTGGAAACATCCAATCCACCCTTTACTGTTCCTTTTATACCAGGGTAAGTAATAATTTCTTTTATAACTTCTTTCGTTTGCTCAGAAGTTCTAAACCCGTTGATATCATCGGGTTTAGAAAAGAAATCCCCAAGGAGTTGATTTGCTCCATTTTTTAATGCCATTTTTATGCTCTTGCCTGGGCCTCCCATAATCTCTTTATACATTTCCCATGAAGCATATCCTTCGGCAATCGCTATTTTTGCAGTATTATCTAATTTCTCAATCTCTGTTAAACTATAATCCTCTTTTCCTTTAAGTTCAGAAATTTTTATTTCGATTTCTTTCAATGTTTTAATGCTATCTTTCAGAATTTTATAAGCTGCCGCCTTAAAATAATTATCTGGATCAGTCGCAAGTTCTTTCAGACCGGATTTTGCAGTACCTATTGTAATATCCTTCCAGACACTAGTACCACCTGTCAATGCTGCTTTCAAAGTAATTGCAGCTGCCCTAGAGGCACCTACTATTCCTAATAGCTCAATTGTAGATGTTGCCAATTCTCCTTTTAATGTCAAATGAAGAATCTCTCTTTGTGTTTTAAGTTGCTGACTGTAAATTTCAAATCTATTATTTGGTCCTACAATATCTGCCGCAACTAATCCTCTAGAAATAAGTTCTTTATTCTGAATAAGCTTGCCCTCTAAATCAGCTACTGCCAGGACAACAGGAACAGCTGGTGTATGAAATTCTTTTTGATAATCAATATCTCTTATCCCTACTAATTGATAAGTTTGTCCGTTAAATTCAAAATCAAAATACTTTTTTTCTGTCTTATATTGATATTCTGCTTTCCCTTCTGAAGGAAAAATAAAGATAATCAGTATTATACTTTCAAGAAAAAGTTTATTCATTTAAGAAAAAAGTAACTATACCTTTTAAACCTTTCGCTATGTTTAACATAGGATTTATTACTATCTTTAGTATTTTTTAATATCTCTACGGTTATTTCAAATTTTGAAATTGCCAGGGCTAAATAAAATTGACGCATTCAAAGAAAATCACTGCCTTTTAATAATCTTATCTCCAATTTGAATCTGATTTTTAAAGCGTTCTGACATAAGTGAAATATCTGCTACGCAATTATTTTCTCTTGCATCAGTTACCTTAACATCTCCTATGTAGGATTCCTCATGATAAACTGATAAGGAATCTTCTTTAAGTATCCCATTTCTAACACCTAAATTTATTACTAAAAAATTATAATCTTTATTTATCACAATAATTTTGCCTTCCAATCTATTTGTCTGCATTGGATTCAATTCCAATGCAATCTCTTGTTGTAATGCCATATCAAAAAGTATTACACTTTTCTGAAGTATAGTTCGAACATGGAAATCATCTACATAATCTCTCTCTTTCACAATAGTTCCATTAATTATCGCTGTCCTTTTATCTGGCTGTTCGTCATAAACAATACCCTCTAATTTCATTGAACTTGAATTCCTTATCTTTGTTTGTTCGGTAGGCCTGAGAATATCTTCTTTAACATCTTCAAGCTCCTTAACACATCTTAAGCCGAAGTGAGGCAATGCACGGTTTGGTACTATTTCAATTTTGGTATCATAGGATTGCTCAGCAGCTTTGTTTTCAAAACTCCCGCCTCGGAGTGACTGGGTTACAGCATAGCTATAATCAATGCCTCTTAACCATTCAGAAACATTTCCAGCCATATCATAACAGCCAAAGGAGCTAACATCTAAAGGGTCAAGGCCCACAGCTCTTACTTCCGTAGAAAACTTGGACTTTTCTTTTTCGATTTTAAATTCATTCCCCCAAGGATATTTTTGTTTGCTATTTCCTCTTGCTGCATATTCCCATTGCCCTTCTGTTGGCAAATCCTTGCCTGACCATCTTGCATAGGTCTTGGCATCTTCATATGTGACATTCCTGACGGGGTAATCATCCTGGCCTTCTTTGTAACACTGCTTCCATTTTCCCTGAGCTTGATAACCTGTTTGAGAAATAAATTCAGAAAACTGCTTGTTTGTTATTTCATGCTTATCAATGAGAAACCTTTCATTATAATTTTTACTTATCTTTGTTATTAAAATCATCTCGCTTTTATCCCTTTCACATATCACAATTTTATCATTTTTCCATGTAAAACCTGCTGGCAGAATTTTTAATGCTGCTTTGCGTCTCAATTCCTTTGCCTCTGAATTGTCAGATTCATGCTTAAGAATGATGTTTGTTAATTCTAGAGTTTTCTCAAAATTGCTCTGACTAAAATAGTTTCTTGCCTCTTTTATGAGCATGTCTTTTCTCTGCTCAAGAGAGGCTTCTTTTATAATCCCGTTAGGCTCGTTTTCTTCAGGCTTTACTTTTAATGCTTCTTTAGCTTCATAAATAGCAGATTGCCAATCTTTTTTCTCTATATATGATTTTGCCAAATTAATCTTTTCTTCATAGAGCTTTGCCTTATGCTTTTCCTCCTCATATGCTTCAACTATCTGCTTGATATTTGGGAAAAGTTCAGAAATTTTTATCTCCTTTTTTCTTGCTTCTAAGGGCACAATTTCCTTTAAGTTAGCCTCAAGATATGCAAACGAATCAGAGGCCTCTTCAGGATAAAACTTAGCAGTATAACTTGACAGAAAATCAAAGCATCTTTCTGTTGCGGTAACATTATCTTTTGAAACAACTGACTGTTTTGCAAGATTGTAATATGCAAAGCCATAATTTTTAAGTTTGTCATAAAGCACATTTCCAGTTTTATCAATTAAGTTCTGTATTACTTTTTCTCCAAGTTCAGTATCACTTGGCAAATCAAGAGGATCTGATGCTATCCCTGCTTCTTCGTCGCCCTTTACAAATCTGTCATTTACTGCTTCTATTTCTTCTATTTCCTGCGTGAAGAAAGGTTGTCTTGTGGCAAAATCTCTGATTTTCAAATAGCACCTTAATCTTGCAGTTTTTATATAATTATCACCTCCGGTATCAAGCGTTGTATACTTTGGTTCTTCTATAAATTCAGGTATTGAATTTAATTCCTGCTGTAATTTTGCCAATTCATTCTGTGCAGATGCAAGTTTATCCTGAGCTTGCATTGAACCAAACATGCCAAATAAAGTTAATAATGCATCAGCACTATCTCCGGGATAGCCAACAGGATAGGTTTGGGACATTTGCGAGAGATACCTAAAATCCTGGGCTGTTTGTGCTGTTTGTGATAAATACTGAGATTGATATCCTGGGACTGTTGAACCCACAGCATTCATTCTTGCTATTATCTCTACCCTTCTTGGATTTGGTGATTTCACGCTACCAACTTTTAACTTCTTTGCTTCTCTCGTTATTTCCTGTTTAAGATCTATTTTCAAAGGATAGATAGAGCCATCAATAAAAGCTGAAATTGGTTTTAACTTTGCTAATTCTGCTCCTGTTAGTTTTGCCTCATATCTCACATCCTCTTCTGATGACCTGTCAATAATCTGCAATGTATCAATTGATTTTTGCAAAAGGCGTTCAAAAATGCCATCAACAAGCCTGCCTCCTAATTCAGGATTCTGTGAAAAATTTTCTATGCCGAATATTGCTATTCTGAAGGTAACTTTGTCTCTTATGCTGTTTTTCAAATCATCAATAGTACTTTGCACCTCTTCCTTTTCAGGGGTAAGCATTTCAACCGCAATACTTTCTAACAATGCATTGCCAAAATCCCCCTTCACTTCATGTTCTAATGCCTTAGCATATAGCTCAGTAGCCCAAGCCTTCTGTATTTCATCAAGTTTACTTTTGGTATCTTTATAATTCTGTTTATAATCAAAAATCTTCAGGAGTTCAAAAAAGGCTTCTTTGTATTTTTTATTGCCGTAAAGATTAATGCCATTATTGTAGTAAAACTCAACTAACTTATTTTTTGCATCCTCTTTTAATTCTCTTAAACCCTCAAGCTCTTTAACAAATTCCTCTGCTAGGGTATATTGCTTTAAAGCCTCAATCCAGTCTCCTTGTTTAAAATAAAGCCTACCCTTTTCAATATATTCCTGTGCAATAGCCATTTTAACCCTTGCCAAAAGCTGTTGGGCTCTTTCGTATTCAGGAAATAACTTCAAGGCTTCTTGCACAAGTTTTAAAGAATCTTCTAGCTTTTTTTCGTTCAATAGCCTTTCTGCTTCTATTAGTTTTTCTTGAGCTGAATTTTTTGTCTCTAATTTCTTTATTGAATCGGCTATTTGCTCATCCTTAAGGAAAAGCATTTGCAACTCTTTATACAATTCAAGGGCGTCTTTCCATTTTTGTTCAGATGAAAGTGAGCTTGCTTTTTCTTTATATGATTCTATGGCCTTAGCTTCGATATCCTTCAAAGCATTCTGCATATCAACATTATCTGGATATGCCTCTATAGCCTTTCGCACCGATTCTACTGCCTTGAGATAAACGCCTTTTTTCTGAAAATTCAAAGAAACAGCAAGGAGATTTAAAGCATTATTCTTTCTTTCCTGAAGTTCATTAAGAACTTTAAATGCTTCCTTATTCTGAGGATCAAAAATCAAAGCCTGTTCGAGATGAGCTATTGGAGAGTTTAATTCATGATTAGATTCAAAAATCCCTTTTGCTTTATCGTATCTCAGTTTTGAAGCTTTTTGACCCGCAGCAACAAGGGCTTTCTGTGTTTTAGTGTCTTTTGGATATTTCTCAAGTTGGACTTTATACTGCTGATATGCATCTTCCCATTTTTCTGCTTCCTCTAGGTTTTTAGTCTCTATATATGCACCAGGCCCTGCACATCCACTTAAGCAAATTATAGCACCTAATAAAAATAAACTTACTATTTTCATAAAGAAAGAGCTTGATTTTTATCAGCTTCGCCGGATTTAAATCAGGTGAAGTCAAGCACGATAAGTGCTTGACGAAGACTGATGGTGCCGAGGAGAAGAATCGAACTTCCTACGCCGGCCTTTTCAGGGCCGCGCTCTACCAATGAGCTACCTCGGCATTTCAAGAATTACACTATTTTAGCAAACCTTCTTATTATGTCAATATAAAATTAGGCCGCCGTCTTCTTTAAGTATCAGGACCTTTATGCCTTTAATGGACCTTGCAAAATTAAGGCCCTTTTCTTCTCCCATTACAAATATAGCCGTAGAAAGCGCGTCTGCTTTTTCTGCCGAATCCGCCGCTACTGTAACGCTTATTATGCCCTGGCAAGGCTCTCCTGTAAGAGGATTCATTATATGGGAATATCTTTTGCCTCCTATTTCAAAAAATCTTTCATAATTTCCGGAAGTGCTTATAGCCCTGTCAGTCAATTCAAAGCTTCGGAGCAGTCTGCCTTTATTTCTCGGATCCTGGACTCCTATTTTCCAGCTTTTCCTGCCGGGAGCGCTTCCTAAAGCAAATATATTTCCGCCCAGATTCACAAGGCCGTTTTTAATCCCCTTTGACACAAGAACATCCTTTGCCCTGTCAACCGCATAACCCTTGGCAATGCCTCCGAAATCTACTTTTACGCCTTTATTCAAAAACCTTATTGATAACTCTTCGGGATCCAGCGCTATATTTTTATATCCGACGGATTTCAATGCGTTTTCTACAGCGTCTTTATCCGGTATTACTTTATGCTTGCGGACAAAACCCCATATCTCCATGAGAGGCGCCACTGTTATGTCAAAAGCGCCTTCTGAAATCCCGCTATAATAGATAGATTCTTCTGTCAGGTTAAAAAATTCTTTGCTTATAATTACCTTTTCCGAGCCTGCGAGCCTGTTTATCTTTGAAACTTCGCTATCTTCATCGAACTTGTTGAAAACCTTTTCTACGCGCTCCATCTCCTTAAACGCGGCGTCTATCGCGGCAATGGCTTTATCCTTGCTGACGCCATAACAGGAAATCTCGCAGAAGGTGTCCATCAGGATCCCTGTTTCCTTTACCGACGAATCCCGGCCGCACCCCGTTAAAACAAATATCAGAAAATAAAAAATCCCGCATCCTTTCAATACGAAAAGATACGGGCGTGATTTAAAAATCATATGATTTAGAATAAAAATACGGCCGCCGATACTACCGTAGACCAGTTGCCGTTAGAATCAATTATCGTAGACTGGGTTATGTTCATGGTCTTTACAATCTTATCCTTAACCTGATACACCATTTTTATTTCATCCCAGTCTTTGGAATCGTCAAAATCAGGAAAACCCATTGTAGAGGCCAGCATTTTTGCTGCCAGGTCTTCCGCATAATCGCCCGCAAACTCATCTGTCTGGCCGTACGCGTGGTGTTCGCTCATATAGCCATACATATTTTCGTCTGCAGGTATCGCGGTACCTACAGAAGACGCTATAAGCCTCCTTGGCTCATTGGAACTGCACTTGGCAATGACGCAATAGGTTATCATGCCTGGTATAAGTTCTTTTATGCCGTCATTTTTGGAAATTATTTTACAGCCCGGCGGGAAAATACTTGAAACATGCACCAGATTGCACTTCTCAATACCTGCGTCTCTTAAGGCCAGCTCATATGAACGCAGTTCTTCTTTGTGCGTGCCTACGCCTCTTGTGAAAAATACCTTTGTTGGAACTAACTTTCCCAACTGCGATGTCTGTTGCCCGTTGTTCATGCTTTATTCTTCAGACGGCACAGGCTCTGCTTCGGATATTGGAGCAGTCTGGCTGCCTGCAGCAGTCGGCTGTTCCGGAACAATAACGTCCACCCAGCTTGCGATAAGTTTTCCTGCATCATCAGTGTAATAACCGACTTCCGCCTTATCGCCTTTCTTGATATCCGCTATCTTTATATCCTCTATGCCTTTCCAGAGTATAGTTTCTCCGTCTATCACTTCAAAAGCCTTTTCCGCGCCATCAGACCCTATTACGGTTATGGAACCTGCTGTTGCATCTAAAGCTGTAACCTCTCCTGTAACCACTCCCTCTCCCACGCCTTCTTCCGCGGGCATTATATCTTCTTCTGCCGGAATTGCAGCATCTACGGCAGTCTCTGAAGTATCAGCTGGACTCGCGGCATCCGCAGCAAACGCATAAGCTGATATTAATACCACAGCTCCAAGCAAAAAAACCACCATCACTAATTTCTTAACCATGCTATCCTCCTCCTTTTAAATTTTGAATAAAGTTAATTATATCACAAAAAGGTTTTTTTGCAATACAATATTTATTTCGCAAATATATAATTCAAAAATTTATATATTAATTTCGCTGCCAGAAAATCAGGGCTGACGTTGCCCCATATCGGAGCCAGTTCCACAGCGTCAAATCCTATAATCTCTTTTTCCCGGCTGAGCCTCTTTAATAACGCGAGTGTCTCGTACCACCCCATGCCGCCGGGCTCAGGCGTGCCGACGCTCGGCATTATTGACGGGTCAAGCGCATCCATATCTATAGTGACGTACACCTTCTCCTCTTTCAGGGAACCTATCGCTTCTTCTAGCCATCTCCGATCTTTAACCATATCCTTCATAAAAAAGGTTTTCAGGTTTTTATGGCCTTTCCCTGCTTCATCTTTTGAAAGGCTCCTTATGCCTATTTGGACTACATCTGTAATTTCAATTATCCTCTTCGCGATGCACCCGTGGCTATTTTTCCATCCCTGAAAAACATCTCTCATATCGCTGTGGGCGTCCAGCTGCAGGACTGAAAAATTCCCGAATTTCTTTTTGCAGGCGAGTACAGGGCCCAGCGTTATGGAATGCTCCCCTCCTATAATTACAGGGAACTTGCCTGCATCCAGGATAAGGCTTGTTTTTTTCTCTACCTTTTTAATTATACCTTCAGGCCGGAGCTTTAAGGATCTTATTTCCCCGGCAGTATGAATACCTAACCTGGAAACCTCTATTTCTGTCTCCTCGTCATAGGCCTCCATGTACCTGGAGGCGTCTATTATTGCCTTCGGGCCGTCTATTGTGCCTGGTTTATATGAAGTAGTGAGTTCATACGCTACAGGCAATACTACTATCCTGGAATCCTTCCATGAGGAAAATTTCTCTTCCAGTCCGCAGAATCTTAGATTTTGTTTACTTTTTTTCAGGCGCATATGAAGTTATAAATATGTATTCCAGGATCCCTTTCCCTGTATTTTTTACATTGTGAATCGTACCAGGCGGCACGTATAAAACTGCATCGGCTTCAAAATCTACTGCGTCTTCATTATTTATAACCATCTGCCCCTTACCTTTTAATATAACCAGGGCTTCTTCCGAATCATTGGTCGAATGTTCCTCTATCTCTTCTCCTTCTTTCAATGTGACATGCCCTGATTTCATGCCGCGAGTCCCTGAATCTTTATTAAAAAGCCTCTGGTATTTCGCGCCTGATTCTAATTTTACAATTTTTGGTTTTAAGAGATCAGCCATTTTTAAGACTTTTTAGAATGTCTTTCTGCCAGGTAAATTTTTTTCTTTTGCGGGATTTATAGAATTTCTCCTGAAATACGTATGAATAAACAAGGGGCAGGCTCACGCTCGGCTCTACAAATGCCATTGCGCAGCTCGCGTCATTATTGATCTTTCCCCAGGACGTGGCTTCTTTTAAAGTGCTTCCGCTCAATCCGCCCCAGTGAGGCGCGTCCGTTGTAAGCTGGAATGCGTATGAATGCCCGCCTGTATCTTTATTGAAGATATACCCCATGACAACAGCGTCGTTTATATAATTCTTGGGGACGCCCCCCGCAATATAGATAGCGGCTGTCTTTTTGGACTTCACTATTGTCTGGGTTATCTCATAATTATCCTGTATGGAATCAATGTGCACGCCGGGTAATTTATTCCTTTTGCATTTATGATAATGCCCTGTCAGGCCTATGCCTATCGAGCTGTCGTTCAGGGCAGGCGCAAATATAGGCACGCCATTTTTATAGGCAGTCCTTACAATAGAATCTTCATCGCTTAAACGGGAACCGAGCGAGTCTATAAACTCCCTGGAAGAATAATTCCCTGGCTTCATTGTATCCGCAACCCTGCCCACCCAGTTGTCGGTATCCCAGAATTTTTCATCGTCCACGTACGTATCGTATATCCTGTCTATATATAATCTATCCAATGTCCTGTCGTCCGCATCAGGGTTACCTATATAATGCTTAAATCCTCTGGCCTGGTATATATCTTGATAGATTATAGCGCCTGTGGATACAACCACATCCACCATTTTAAGCTTTATCATATTCCTTATAATATCCCTTAACCCGCCCGCTATGAGAGGGCCTGCCAGGCCTAAATATATCGTAGGCTGAGCCTTATCCCGGAGCATCTTTTTAAAAACATTGGCGCATTTATAGATATTCCGCGCCTGGACAGAGCTATTTTTAAAACTGCCTACCAGGTCAGATATCCTGGAACCGCTCTCCACCTTCACGTGCTCCACAGGCAAAGACAGGATCTTTTTCTTCAATAATGCGTCATTCTTATTAAGTTTTTTTCTGGAAAATTCTTCTATCATTTGATTGTATTATATCACGCCCCTAGTCTCTTTCCAAGCAAATACCAGAGACGTCTACTATTCAGGAATAATTGCTATTTTTTTAATACCTAAAACATTGCAGAAACGCATGACGGTATATAGCGTGATATTTTTTCTGCCTTCTTCTATTCTGGAAACATCCGGCTGTTTCATCCCTATGCGATGCGCTAATTGTTTTTGACTTAATCCTTTCCGGATCCTCGCTTCTTTAATAAGCGCTCCGAACTTCCGGAAAAAAATCGGCGTGATGCTTGCGGGTTTTTTGCGCGCTCGTTCATGCCCTCCTGCCAGCTGTTCATAGATTGTTTCCCACCAATCCCTGAAATCTGACTGCCGCGCCCGTTTTATCCATTGAGCCCTTATCTTTGGCCATGCGTCTATAAACGCGGCCTTAGTGATTAATGAAAATAGCTCTTTTGGTTTATCGCAACGCGATAGAAAAATTACCATTTTAACCGGAAATTGCGGATGTTTTGGATTTTCAAGTATCTTTGCTGTTTCTTTCAGGGCATTTTCATTTATATCCCAAAAATATTTTGAAATACTCATTCTTCTGTTACCTCCTTGGCAAATTGTTTGACCTCATTTTCCAGATAAATAACCAATTCCCTGGCATTGAATTCAGTATCGTAAATATCCAGGCCCATAAGCGCGAGCTTGAGTTCTTGTCGGGAAAATGTCCTATACCAATGGACTACGCTCCTTTGAAACTGCGGAGAAAGACCGCGCAGGAATATATGCAATGGTTGTATTTTTTTTGAAAGCATATACACGTCAAATACATCCCGCGCCTCTTTGCGGCCTTCGCTGACTTGCCTGCCAATTTCATCCGTTATAACCTGAGTGCCGGAAATAGCGGCTATTTTATGAAGATATAAATCTTTCGCGCTATACACGCGAACGCCATCAATATTTCGTATCACAGGCCGAGCGCACACAACATCTTCAACAAAATCAATCTTTAACGGCCTGGCTGAACCTTTGACCGGCATAGTGTAAAACCGGACGCGCGCCTTATTATCAGAGATAAATTCTGATTCAAGATGAATTTTCCTATTCAGATGTTTTTCAAAAGCCGCTACTAAGGTATCTATTTCCGAAACAAGATATTTTCTTGAAAAAAAATCCAGGTCCGAGGAAAATCTGTGATGCAGGTAATGCAATTCAAGAGCAGTGCCGCCGGCAAGCGCGAAATCCACTGCTTCGCGCGAAAAGGCCTTCAGAACAAGTCTTTGCGCTTCTCTTAATTTTGAATCCATAAAAATCCCCCCTATGCCTATATATAGGTTATAACCTATCTCTATATAGATTATAACCTATATTTTTATTTTGTCAAGGGTAAATTATACAGGTTCCTGTATAGATTGGTAGGCGCGTCTCGGGTTGGTTCACTATAAGCATATGTTTGGTGGGTTATGTTCGGTATGTTTTTTCCGAGCGCCTTCTTAATGCTAAAATCCATGTAATCTTTTTCTCATCATCTACATCGTAAAGCATTCTATAGTCGCCTATTCTTATTCTGTATTGCGCAACATACTGATAGAATTGAATAGGCAGCTTGAGTTTCTTAAAAGCCTTTTCACCATAAGGCCGGGGGTTATCGGCAAGCTTATTTACCTCTTGCATAATTTCTTCTTGCAGGCTTACCGGATGGATCTTTAAAAGGAATTTCTCGAATTTTTTCTCAATAGAATGACTGGGGAACTTAACCTGGTATTTCATCTACGCTGCTTTCTTATTCTGTTAAATAGATTAGCAACCAATATACCTTTTGCGCCTCCCTTTATTGCCTTTCTTGCTTCGCTAACCGTGGCCATAGTTTCCAAATCCGCCGCCTCATCAATAATATCTACCAATTCTAATACATCAGAATAAGGTAGATTTACACTTACAGGCGTGCCCCTATCAGTTATTACCAAAATATCTTTAAGCAGCCGTGTAGATAGATGTTCTTTAATATCCCTGATGCCAACATGATTAGCTTTTAATAAATCAGCAGCAATGCTCATTACCCTCACCTCCCTTGTAGTTACATTTGCGTCTACATTAAAAGTATATCCTATTTTTGGATATCTGTCAAGTGGTTATCTCTTCACAAGTGCGAATATGACTATCAGGCATGTTATTTACAGATTTGGGTGGCTACAAAGACAGGTTCCCGAACACATTGGTAGACGCGTCTCGGGGATTAATTCTTTATCTCTTCCAATAATTTAGCCACTTGCTCAGGCGAGGGAAGCTCTCCCTTGAGATTTTTGGGCAGGTGAGCAGTCATTTTATAAGCAGCTACGCCGATCGGTTTCCTGCTTTCTCTGAGGGCATATTCAACTATTGTTTTGTCTTTTGACTTGCAAACAATGATTCCTATAGACGGGTTTTCTCCTTTGATCTTTACTAAATCGTCTAATACTGCAAGATAAAATTGCATTTTTCCGACATATTCTGGAAGGAATTTTCCGACTTTCAGTTCAATCGCTACGAGACACTTCAAATGACGGTGATACAAAAGGATATCAATAAAGAATTCATTCCCTTCTATTTCTAAGCGAAACTGGTTTCCCATAAAGGCAAATGCTCCGCCCATTTCCACAAGAAAACGGTTTACTTTCGCAACCAATCCCTTTTCAAATTCTGACTCGCCATACTCTTCCCCAAGCTCTAAAAAATCAAAGGTATATTCATCCTTAACAGCGAGTTTTGCCTGTTGTCGAATTTTTGCAGGCATGGTTTTATTGAAATTAGTTTGATTAATAAGCATCCTTTCATAGGCCTTGTTTTCTATTTGAATAATGAGAATGTTTTTTGTCCAACCGAATTTGCGGGTCATGCGGATATAAAATTCGCGTTCAAGGCTATCCTTACATTTTTCCATTATAATGATATTATGCGACCAGCCGATTTCTCGCACCAATGGTGCGAGTTTTTCTTTATCCCTGTAACATTCATAGAAAAGCCTCATGCGCCATAGATTTGAAGGAGAAAATCCCTGCATGCCAGGAAATTCCAGTTGTAAGTCTCTGGCAATGCTCTCAACTATAGATTTGCCCCATCCATGTTCCGCCTGCTTCTTAACTATCAAGCTGCCAATATCCCAGTAAAGCGTGATAAGTTCTTTATTAACAGCTTTCAGGGCTTCATACTGTGCACTATAAACACGTTGCTTTATTTCCTGCAACAACACTTTGTAATCTTTATTATTAACAATATTATTCATGGCTTCCCCCATCTTTAGCTCAAACGTCCTTTATATATATAAATTTATCTGATTTTAATTAAAAGTCAATAGGGGGTTGTGCGAATATGTCTATCAGACAGGTTCCTTTATGGGTTGGTAGACGTCTCGGAGGATAGGAAGCTAGAATATATTAAAATATCTTAAGCAGGTTCAAGCCTGTGGCGGGGTCTATGTCTTTTCCGGCTTTCACGCCTTTTAATTCAAATATGACTGCTTCGATTACCAAAAAGACTTTACAATCTTTCCTCACGCACCCTGTAAAAACCTCTTTCTTCTTGCCTAAACTGGCGTGAATATGTATCTGCGGGCCTTTTTTGTTAGTAAAGAT
>JAPLMD010000029.1 GCA_026387235.1 Candidatus Omnitrophota bacterium | reverse complement strand
GATGAGGTTTACTTTATTACCGAATATATCTTCAGCTTCGTATTTTGTGACAGTTGTAGTGCTTGATAATGTAAGGATTGCCTGTCTATTATTATCCCTATTGGTATAAAGAGCGTTGGTGTTTACTGTGAAGGTTGTCTGCGAGTACGGGCAGCCGAAGAGGTTTGTGCCGGTTGTAGTAGTTTCAGCGCTTTTTACAAGCGCCCTGCCATATAAATATTCAAAACTTAAGCTCTTTGTAGTCGTCTTATATTCATTGCCAAATATATCAGAGCCTTTTGTTACTAAGGGGTTCTTTTCTTCCGCTGATACAATGCCCCATATTTTCTTATTAGCAGGCGATGTTGCCTCTCCGTATATGTATTCTAAAACTTGCGGTTTTTCTGTTATTACAGGATTTCCAAATATGTCCTCGCTTGTAGAACTTGTTGTATTTGTAGCTTTTGTTACTAAATAACCGAACCTATCTTTAAGCCCCTCTACAAGAGCATATTCATTAATGGTCTTTGTTGTATTAGAATAAGGCGATGAAAATAAGTTATATCCCTCAACTGTAGAAATAGTCTCTTTTGCAAAAGCCTTGCCTCTATAATAAATAAATTCCTTTGTCTCTGTTTTATTCACATAAGTGTTGCCGAAAATATCAGAGCCTTTTATTATGGCTGGGCTTTTTTCAATAGCAGACGCTATGCCCCATATATAAATCAGGCCTGGCACATCTGATTTTAATGCGCCGTAAACATACTCTATCTTCTGCGTTCCTGACAGCCCGTTGTCAGGATTACTATCCAGATCCTGGGTCTCAAATTTGTTGCCGAACAAATCTTCGCCGCTTGTAGTCGTGGTTATATAAGATTTTACTATAAGATAGCCCTTGCGGCCCGTATTCCCTGTAACCTCAGAATATTCATTAATAGTAGTGGTCAAATTCTTATAAGGAGTCCCAAAAAGGTCCTTGCCTTCTGTAACAGAATTATTCTGCTTTACAAAGACCTGGCCTTTATAAAACTCATATGTATCCACTGAAGTTGTAGTATAAGAACCTCCTGTTATATCAGTTCCGATGCTAGTAGCTCCGCCCTCTGCATCCAGTAATACAAATTGAGAATCCCTTAAAGCGCCTTTTTCTCCTTGTTTAAGCGAGCCGTATTTATAATTTACAAAACTATGCGTTGTTATAATATTTCCAAACATATCTTCACTTACAGTATCAGAATCAACCCTTGCCACATAAACCTGGCCTTTGAAATATGTATATGTATTTTTTGCCAGTGTATGATAAGGATTGCCGAATATATCTTTCCCTTGAGTATCATTTTCTCCGTAGGCATCAAGAAGTATGAAAGATGCATCCCTTAAAGCGCCTTTTTCCCCTGCTTTAAGAGGGCCATAGATATAAGTTATAAAACCTTTGGTGGTGTATACATTCCCATTCATATCCATGCCTGTATTAACTGTATCCACCCTGTCTACATAATTTTGGCCTTTGTTATAGACATATTTATTCGTAGAAGAACTATGATACTTGTTACCAAACAAGTCTTCTGAATCAGTTTCTGCGCCACCTTCAGCCCCTATAGCTATAAAATCAGCATTTCTTAAAGCGCCTTTTTCTCCTGCTTTAAGAGGACCATAGATATATTTTATGTAACTCTTTGTAGTATAAGCTGTTCCCATTATATCCTGGCCAGTAGTTACTGTATCTGCCCTTTCAACAAATGCCTGGCCTTTCTTATATATATAGGTATTGTCTGTCTTGGTAACAGAGCTGTTCCCGAATACGTCTTCTGCTGTGGTCTCGCTTGAACCAGATGCTGATTTTAAGAGGCCCTTAAAGACCTTTCCTTCTTTGGAATATTCCAAAGGAAGCGCGGCTGGATCTTCTGTTCCATCTGTATAATTGTATTTCACTACGCTTTCAACATGGTTTATGGAGCCGTCTAAATTTGTGCCATCAGTAACAGAAGTAGACACATCTACCTTTGCCTGGCCGTTTATAGCCACATAAGTATTTGTAGTCGTGGTTGTATATTTATTGCCAAAAACATCTTCTCCGGTTGTTATATTTTGCCCATCAGCGCCTATTACTACTCCTATGCCTTTTCTGTTATTCACAGGATTAATATAGGGCTTCTCTTGAGTGCTATACTTATAAGTTACTCCGCCTTTTGTTGTAACCAGGCCTCCATCAATACTGGTATAATAAGTCTCTGATTCTGAATCTAACACCTTTGCTCTTCCGCCTATCACCTCATAAATATCCTTAGTGGTAGTAATATACTTATTTCCAAATACATCCTCTCCTTCTGTTACATTTTCTCCTCTTACGTCTTTTATAAGGCCGATTATTACTTTTCCGTCTTTAATATATTCAGCTGGTAAACTAGCTGGATCTTCTGTGCCGTCTGTATATTCGTAGGCTATGTCTGCTGTTGTCTTTACAATAGAGCCGTCTATCCCCATGCTGTCTGTTATAGAATGGCTGCTTTGGACCTTTGCTTCGCCTTTAATAACTATATACTCATCAGTAGTAGCTGTAGTATATGCATTCCCAAATACATCCTGGCCTGTTGTAGCGCTGGTTCCCTGAACATCCCTTAATAAGCCTATTAATACTTCTCCTTTATCCCCTATGTATTCTGAAGGAAGCGTAGCAGGATCTTCTGTGCCGTCTGTATATTCATATGAAACATCTCCCTGTGTGCGGGTTACAGAGCCATCTAAGTTTGTGCCTTCTGTTACAGAAAGCACTGCCACTCTTCTTGCCTGGCCGTTTATAATCCTGTAAGTATCTGTATTCTGAGTAAAATATGCGTTTCCAAATACATCCTCTCCCCATGTCTTGCCTGCGCCACTGGAGTTTGTCAGTAGCCCTCTATCGTCGTACTTATACTCAACCCAGGATTCAGAATAATTAATAGAGCCATCCAATGAAAATCCTGTAATGATATCAAATAATTTATCACCCTCGCCAAGCAGTCTAAAGGTTGCCTTGGAAGTTTCAAAATCTGTTCCAAATTCCTGGCCCACGCCGCTTACAGTCTGCTCAGCGGGCAAAATAATCTTTTCCTCTTCAAGCTTTGGTTTTTCCTGCAAAATCATGACAGACGGTTTGGTTATCTCTATGGATAAGGGTATTTTCAAAGGTTCTGGAGGAGGTTTGTAAAGGCTTAGGGGTTCTGGCGGAGGCAGCTCTGAAAGACGCGGGATATATATCCTCTTTAACGGAGGCGCCCTTTCTGACAGGATAACACCCTGCCATTCAGAAAGAAAGACTTCTATAGGGACATGTTTTGCCGTCTGTTTCAACTACTATAACCTCTTTTTCATTTGCGCCAAGCACTAATACTGCGTGGTCTCCGCCTACATGGGCTATAACAGGGTTGGAAATATTTCTCAGGCCTTCTATTGTTGTCATGTACCTCTTTAAGCCAAGGCCCAGTTCTTTGGATGATTCCTCCAGAGCAGAGAATGAGGTGTATAATATTTCTTTTGATTCCGGGGTGATTATACCGTTCATAAGGTCATACACTACTGCCTTTGCAGCTATGTCTTCCATATTAACTGAAAGCCCATATTTTTTCATCAATCTGTATAAAGATGTCACAGCGCAGTTTAAGACATAAACACCCATCCTGTTAAGCCAATTAGCCACTGTCTGAATGCCCTTGACAGTAAGTATGCTATTCTTAGCAGCTTCATTGATATTCAACAGTGAACCTATGTTGGCCATGTTTTTAAGAAGCATGTCTTTCACCTTTTGAACCACATTCTTTGCCTCTTTAAGAGTCATCCTTTCAAATGTAGGTATCCTGGTATTTAAATCTATTACATAGCTCTTTGTGCCATCCTCATTCAAAGATGACTCAAAATACACAGGTATATTTATCCCGCCGCGTTCTACATAAGCCCTTTCATTTTCAAGAGTTACTGCTATTTCTCTGCCATCTCTATCTGTTGTAATAAGAACCTTTCTGCCATCAGGCTTTGTTGTAATACGCACCTGGCCCTGCTCTTCTTTAATTTCAGGAGTAAATATCCTGTCATTCCCTTCCATATGCGAGAATTCAAAGAATCTCATCTGACCATCTGGCTGAGCCTTGAGAATAGAATATATATTACCGAAAACATCTTCATGTATAACAAAAGGAGGCATATAGTCAGAAGTAAAAGTGCCTGTTGGAGAAGCTGAAACAGGTTCAGGAGGTTCGCCTACTCCGTGCCATGAAGCTTTATTGTTAAAACTAGGGCCAAGGCTACCTTCTTTTGCTATTGTTATAATTGTACCGTCTGGGTTAATAGGTGAGACAGCTGGGCTTATTGTTCCAGGAATAGCAGATTTCTTATCCGCATCCTCAGTGTAAACATCTAACATCTTATCAACTGTAAGATTATGCGTGCTGATATTATTTAATGCAAAAGTTCCTAGCTTATTAGTAAGATTATAAACCCTGGTAATTGATGGAGTATAAATAGAAGATGTTAAATTATCTCTTATAACTCCCAAGTCAAGTGTTTGTTGAAACTTTATAGCGCCTGCTTTCTGGGCCTTCTCCCATAAATCCTTTGAATCTTTTTCAGCTAAAAGCGATATCGCTAACTCAGCAATCTTATCTATTGGCTGATAAAGATTAGAAAACTCTCCTTCCCTATTTATTTCTGTAGACTTCCCATCTTCACCTGGACCTGCATTTGTAAGCCCAGAAGTAACTTGTATTGTTACGGAATTTGGGGTATCCGCATAAATTATCATATCATCTCTCCATGGGGTATGGATTCTACGCTGATAATGCCATTCAATTATATCCCATCCAGCGCTACAGTCGCGATCGGAATGACATGGTGAAGCAGTTGGGAGTAACGATTCTAGGCCCTCATATTCCTCTCCGGTATACGTTTTCGGCCCGTATTCCCAGTGCGCTGGTATAGTTATATGATCATGACCAGTGACTACAAACACCCACCCTTCCCAGGTATTGCGCCATTCTCCAGTCTCTACCTCTTCTGTGTATTCCTCAACCCACCAACTGTGTTGTTCCCAAGCCTTTGCTAAATCAATCCATACCCTGTAATCATCTTCTGCGTAACTGTCTTGAGTATCATACTGATCTGCGGTAACAGTAATCCAGCGGAGATAACCCCATGACCAATCTTCCTCCTGAAATCTTATTTGATGAGGTATGGTTAATCCGTCCTTTGTATGCCCAGTAAGATCTTCCCAAGAATTCGGATCCTCCCTTGCTTGAAAATGGCCTGTAGTAGTCACTGTGCCGTCTTCTTCTAAATATTCACTGTTCACATCATCTCCAGTACCTTGTATGCCATCAGGACCTGGACCAGCGTATTTAGTGACTGTCTTATAATTTTGCCAAGTATAACCCCCAGCTACCCAATATTGCAGATGCCCCTTTTCAGCTGCAGGTGAATAATAATTTTTGTCATCTATAGGAAACCTTATTCGTTTTGTGCGATTTTCTTTTCTTATGACATCCCACTTAACAGTCCAGGTTTTTTTCTTAGGATCCCATGTTAATTTTGGTTTAACGTTATTGAGATATGTATTAATAAATCTCATCTTGCCTCTGGCTATCTTTTTTAAATTCCTTGACTTATTAATAACAGGCACCTCAAAATATACTTCTCTCCATCCTAACTCATCTTCTGTAGCATCTTTATTTAAATATATTTCAATTTTAGCTTTTTCTGCATCGTTAACATCACTGAAAACCTTTGCAATGTTATCAAAAATTATCTTGTTCTCTTTTTTCCATCCATAAGAATTATTATCATAAGCATCACCATCAGCCCCTGCTGTATTTACTGGTAAGGTATTCCGGGTAAGGGCTTCCTTTATTTCAAATCTAAAGTACTTTTCCATACCAAAATCTGCCAGGGTAAAGCTATCTGTATTGTCAAACCTTTTGTAAAGATCGACCTTTTGGTTAAATTTATCAACTAACTCTTTATCATAATGTTCATCGTTTATTGGAAAACCGTTTATGCCTTTAAAATCATTTCTGGTAATGTTCATTGTTTTCTTTTCAAGCGGCACTGGTTGGCCTATTTCCCTATCGTTTATGTATATATAAGAAGTGCTCAGGCCTTGAAAAAACCAATTCAACCCTGTTATATTATAAGCATCCCTACCCAATATCCTTTCTATCCTTGCCAGAGTAATAGAAGGCCCCATGGGATTCTTCTCTCTATCAGTATCCTTATTTTCCGCAAAATAATCAGCCCACCGAACGCCTTTCTCGCCTACTTTTTTCTCAGCTACAATACTGGAACTCCCTTTGGTGTTTTTACTGTCAACCCATATATTCTGCATCGCTCCGTGAGACTCTAGAACTGTAGTGCTTTCACTGTCTTTGCCTTTAGTATAATAATATACATTTCTGCTTGAGCCTGTCCTGTTTCCAGCTGAATCACGGGTATCAGAACCTTCTCTGTACAATATAAATCCCCCATCCGGCCCCATGATTTCCACATGTCTGCCGTTATTTCCCCAATTTTCTACTATAAAAGTGCTGTCTGCAGAACCTGTTGGGCCAGAACCTGTTGCGGTAGATCTTCTAACGTCTATTCTACCATCCCCATCAGTATCCAGTGCCCATGATTCACTTTGACTTGAAGTTACAGTAATAGATACGCCATCAGCATGTGTCCAACGATTAAATGTCGTAGAGTAAGAATAGCTGCCATTGCCATCTGTAGATGTAGCTGTCCAGGTTCGTATTTGGATGTAAGTCCATTGCCAGTGGCCTGGCTCAGTAACTCTTCCACTACTGTCCTTTTTATCATCAATCCATATCCAATCAGAAGTATCTGCGAAACTGTATAAAAGAGGTCCCCATGCTCCGTTATAATTTGCATGAGATGGATCACAATCTGATACAGGTGGAGTTACATAATTGGTGGTTCCTGGCTGCGCATTAGTTACAGTAGGTAGACGCTGAAAATCATCAGGAGGATTAGAAGGTCTAGGGGTATCGCTTTGTGTATTTGCTCCTCTTATTGCATTTAGCCTTGCTATGTCTGAAATTTCTGCGCCTTGGGGCACAGTAAACATTAGAACATCCCCGCTCCACATTGCTGTAAACTCTTCCCTTGTCTTTGTAACTTCTACATTGTTATCTATATATTTAACTCCGGCGTCTGTCATCTCTGTTACAACTACATAATGATCGCCTGTGCCATCGCCATTTGTATCTACATACGCAATGACAGACTGGCCTGAAGATTTTAACTGGTCAAAAGTTAGATGCGCGCCTTTCAATACTACGCCTTTTGCCTCTGCTGTTTTTATGATTGAAAACATGGAAAGCTGGAGCTCGCCTTTTGCATTCTCTGGAGTTATAACGCCTGTAAGTATATCTACAAGAAGAGCAGCATGAGCTAATTCCTCTTTTGTGGTTTTTATGCCAAGCTCTGATAATATATTTAGAAGCGAGGTTACTGCGCAGTTTATGACTTTTGTGGTAGCCTTTGAAAGCCAGTTTACTATGGTATTTATTCCTGCGCTTGTAATGCTGGCTATCACAGTATTTCCAAGGCCTATACCCTGCAGAAAAGATTTCTTCTCCGGCTCAGCCATGCTGATAAAACTGTTTAATTTTGCCTCAAGGTCAGAAATAGCCTCCCCAAGGTCAGAAAAAGGATTTACAAGGTTTCCTCCTGTATCAGACCTGACTACCCTTGCCTGGCCATTTATTATGGCGTATTCATGGACAGTATGAGTGCCGAATTCACTGCCAAATACATCCATCCCTGTTGTGTCTGTATAGCCCTGCGCATCTATCAATTCTCCGAGGTCATTATAGCTATATTCAGTATATGTTTCGCTGTGGGTTGTTGAGCCAAAAATGTCATCAGAATCGTTTGAAGTTGTAGAAACAGCTCTTCGTGCCTGAGAAGCTATTATTTCATACTCATCAAGCGTAGCCGACCTTGTAGTGCTTCCAAAAACATCCTCTCCTTCTCCCTGCGTAAATCCTCTTGCTCCTGAAAGAAGCCCTGTACCATCATAACTATATTCCACAATCCCTGCTGTATTGTTAAATGAACCATCCGCATTGTCGTAAGCTGTCTCAGTGACATTGCGCTTTAGCTTAAGCTGGCCATTTATAATTTCGTAAACATGGTCTGTAGAACCTGAGTAAGTGTTAAGAAACCCGTCATCTCCCTTAACCTTGGTTTTTCCAACAGCGCTTTTTAATTTATCTTCTGAATCATATTCATACGTTGTTGTAGTTTCGCTTAAACTGGTGCTGAAATCTAAATTTTCCTGCTTATCCTTGGAAGTAACAGAGATGATTCTATTGGCCTTGTTGAATTTACTAGACCAATCAGTAGTATAGAGATTGCCGTAGCTGTCTCTTACTACCTGATGATAGCCTGTCATATTGTCTCCATCATAAATAGCGCCAGACAGGTCTGAAATAGATGTTATATTGCCGAGAGCATCTTTTAAAATTTCACGATAACTGGTTATTTTTTTTGCATCATTATAAGCATCTCTGGTAGCAGACCATTCGCGCATGTTAGTTGTTCCGTATGGATCAGTCACTGTTTCCGCATATCCCAAAAGATATTTACCTGCACTTGTCCCGGGATCAGCCCACCATACAGAATCAGGGGAATAAGTAGCATTGCGCCACTGGATCTTTGTAACATTGCCAAGGGCATCTATAACCTCTGCATCATATGAAGTCATAAGCCTGTCGTTGTTATATCTCATGTTTTTAGTGTTTTTGATGCTCTTATAACCGTAGGAATCAGTTATCGGTTCGTTTTCGATGGAAGAAGGGAGTCCGTCTGTGTAATTTACCCTTGACCCATCTTTATTCAGCGTATAGCTGAATTCCCCTCCAGCTGCAGCAGCATTAATCGTAGCTCCCCTTGCCTTATTCAGCTGGTCCTGGATCTCCTGGACGCCCTGGCCTTTTTGCTGCTCTTGGAGATATATAGACTTATTTATCTGATATTGATTATAGATATTACGGCTGCGGTCATTTTCTATTGCCTGGCGGCGCTGCATGTCTTCCAGCTGGCGTTTCATCATCTCTTTTACAGTATCAAGCCTCTGGAATCCTGAATCTTCTTCATATTTTTTGGAAGGTATAAGCTGGCTTCTGAAAGAAAGCTCAGTTTCTTGAGGTTTTTGGTTTTTCTGCGTCTTTTTGAAAATATGGCTGGATATGAAATCTGTTATCTTGGGGATAAAATTTGGAGTGGTTTTAAATAGCGGGATAGGGGAAAAGTCTACGGCCCAAGCTATATCATAAGAAATAAAAGTAATAACCAATATAACAGCTATTACCTTAATCCATTTTTTGTTCTGCCAGTCTAACATCGGCCTTGCCCCCGCATTTAAAAAAATAGCCGAATCGCCAAACTCTTAATACCTCTTTTCGGCAACTCGGCTATCCTTAAAAGGACCCTTAGTTTTGCGCCCCATGATTACTCATGGTTTGCTATTATCGGAGAAGTTAAACAATCTATTTTAATTACTTTTTAAATATCATTAATTAAGCAGGAAAAAAACTAAACCTGCATCTCTGTCCTGCTATATATAGTATATATTATAACATATAACTTGTCAAGAGTAACTTCTTAAATATCTTAAAAAAGTAAAACTTTATGGCTAAAAAGTAGGCAAAAACAAGGCTGCAGTAAGGCAGATTAAAATTTCTGCCTTACTGCTAAGAATATCAGCTTTTTTCGACTTTTGAACGTATTTCTAAAAGTAGCGTTATTATCTCTGCGGTAACTAAAAACATGAAAAAATATACTGCCCCTAACAAAAGGCCTATAAAACCTGTTGATCTAGGAGCTTCTGGCGTGCCGCCTCCTACAAATATTACAATAGCAGCCACTATTCCTACTGCCAAGGAAATCCACGATAAAACTTTGAATACTATAGAACTAACTTCTAAAAGCTTGTATTTCTTATCCATTGCATCCCCCTTTCCTTAACTTGTTTATTTCCAACTAGTTATAATATTGTGATACGGTTGTGATACGGTTAATTGGTAGCCCTAAGGGGATTTGAACCCCTGTCTTCAGATCGAGAATCTGACGTCCTGGACCAGGCTAGACGATAAGGCCTCTAACCCTTTAATCCAACCTTTGATTTTAGTAAGAAGCTTTATGTCTGATACTCTAATCTGAAGAGTGCCATAAGGCAATGTGTTTCCCCTTATTAACTTACTGCTTTTACTAATCGTAACAGTAGCTTTTGTAAATTGGCTTAATGGTATCCCCGTAATATCTGACCAAAACTCCTCTATTCTCTTAACAGTTTTATTATCGTGAGTTTGAACCTTTAATCCGAATCTTTCCTCCCTTACCCAACAGATATCCCTTCTAACCTTATTATATTCTAAAAACTTAATTCTATTATTTAAAATTTTAGTGTTAATATTTTCCTGTTGAGATACATTAAGCTTAATATTTCTCTGTTTTCTTCAATTAAAAACCTCGTATATATTATAATGAAAAAAAATCAAAAGTCAAATAATTTTAAAAGGTTTTTAGTTTTTTATTATTAACGGGTTTTTAACATTGACACATATGTCATTATTGTGTATTATTTGAGTTAAAGATGCCTACTGTAATTGGTACCGGTATAAGCACTAAATTAGATTCTTTCGCGGCAGGCAAAGAAGCTGCCTTAAATGCCTATTATCAAATCGGAAAAAACGAACCTAGTATACTAATCATATTCATATCAACTATATTTGACCAAGAGATCGTAATAAAAGGCGTGTATTCCATAATAAAGGATGTGCCACTGATAGGATGCTCTAGTATTGGGTCTATTTCAACTTATGGTTCTTCCAGAGATTCCGTAACTGTTTTTATAATCAGTTCCAATTCTATCGGATTTTCTTGCGGCATAGGCCACGATATCAGCAAGAATCCGCGCTTAGCTGGTCATAATGCTGCCAGGCAGGCTTCTAATTCAAAACATAATCCAAAACAGGCTTATATAATGCTCTCCGACAGTCTGACTGGGAACAACGCTGATATTTTAAGAGGTTCTCAGGAGGCACTTGGAACAAGTTTTCCTATAATAGGGGGCGGCGCATGCGATAAAGCATGCTTTCAAAAGACATATCAATATATGGGCAATGAAATACGGACAAATTCCGTAGCCGGAGTTCTAGTGTCAGGAGACATGAAATTAGGCATAGGGAAATCCAGCGGCTGGCAGCCCATAGGAAAATCGCACAAAATTACAAAAGCAAAATCCAATATCGTAAAAGAAATAGACAAAAAAATTGCTGTGGAGCTGTATGAAGAATATTTTGAAAAATCTTTTTTGGAGCTTAAAAACGAAGGGATTTGCGCATTAGGCATAAATTATCCCCTTGGGGTACGCGCCGGTAATGGCGAAGAATATCTTACGAGAGTGCCCTTGGCTATCGAAGAAAACGGAAGCCTTGTCTTAAACGCAGACATACAAGAAGGGGAAGATATAAGCTTAATGATAGGCGATAAAGACTTGGTTTTAGAATCTGCGAAAAAAGCTGTAATGGAAGCCATGAAGGATATCAAAAGCGCAAAAATAAAATTCGCTGTCATATTCAGCGATATAAGCAGGCTTCTGCTTCTAAGAAAAGACGCCTACAAAGAGATAGACATAATAAAAGAAAATATAGGTAAAAATACGCCTATTTTGGGGTGTTACACGTTTGGAGAATACGCGCCTTTCATCGTCAATGAGTATAAAGGCCAGTGTTATTTCAATAACCAAAGTATTTCCATAGCATTATTTTCGGAGTAAGCATGGACATATATATAATAATCTTGGCTTTGATCATCGGCATTCTATACATCTTATACTATTTTGAAAGAACAAGGCGCGTAGAGTCTGAAAAATCCAATAAAAAACTGCAGGATATAATAAACCAGCTTGACAGTCAGGCAAAGATAATTATAAAAACCGATTTGGCGCTTAATAAAGTGCAGGAAGAATTAGACAGAAAAATAACAGGCTTATATACGCTTCACGAACTTGGTAAAAAGGTAAATTCAACTTTCAATATAGAAAATCTCTTCGGCCTGATAAACCAGCCTTTTGTCTTTAAATTAGGTTTTTCAAAATTATTGGTTATGTTAAAGGATGAATCTTCAGGCATGCTCGCTACAAAAAGCTCCATAGGTTACTCCGATGCTGAAATAAAAACAATAGAAACAGAACTCAATAAAAGAAAATTCGTAACCTCTTTATTTAAAAAAAGCAAGCCAATGCTCGTTAATAGAGACACTGAAAACATAGACCAGGAATATAGCCTTCTAGACATATTAAATACGGAATCGTTTATAACAGCTCCTATTGTAGCAAGGGATGAGCCGGTTGGTTTTATACTTATGGGCAACACATCTTTATACGGAAAAGTTATTGAAGGCGATGCCGAGCTTTTGTCTATACTCGCCAGCCAGATAGGAACGGCTATTGAAAATACAAAACTCTATACAGAACTTTTCGGTTCGCATAAAGAACTGGAAAGAAGGGTTGCGGAACGCACCCAGGAACTTGAGCAATTAAACGAAGAGTTAAAAAGGCTCAATAAAATGAAAACTGATTTCATATCAGCTGTATCCCATGAACTGCGGACGCCTTTGACATCCATAAAAGGGTACGCTTCGATACTGATGACAGGCAAGCTAGGAAATGTTTTACCTGCGCAGAAAGAACGGCTGGAAAAAATAGACAAGCATTCCAATAGCCTTGTCCACCTTATAAATAACCTTTTGGACATAGCCAGGATAGAATCTGGAAAGGTTCAGATGGAAATGAGAGATATCTCCATAAAAGAAATGCTGGATTCAGTCATAGATATAATCACTCCCCAGGTCAAAGAAAAAAGTATCTCTTTAAAAATAAATTCAAAAATAAAATTCGACAAGATAAAAGCTGACCCAAATCAGATAGAGAGGGCGTTGTTGAATCTTTTAAGTAACGCTATAAAATTCACCCCTGAGAAAAACACGGTAACCATCGATATAGAAGAAAAAAATGACTATGTTCAATTCAGCATAGAGGATACAGGTATAGGCATCCCTCCTCAGGACATACAAAAAGTCTTTCAGGAATTTTTCAGAGCGGATAATGCCCTGGACCAGAAAATAAAAGGCTCCGGGCTCGGCTTGTCTCTCGTTAAAAAAATAATAGAAGCTCATAAGGGCAAAATCTGGTTTTCCAGCGAATTAGACAAAGGCACAAAATTCACGTTTACGCTGCCCAAATATTGATTAAAGGAGTTATGATAAAATGCTGAAAGAAAAGATACTTATAGCGGATGACGATTATGATATATTGGATGTTATAAGAATAATCCTTGAAGCAGAAGGCTACGAGGTTATAGAAGCGCACGATGGCCAGGAAGCTGTCACGATGATAAAAAAATCCACCCCTGACCTTCTTATAACAGACTTTAAAATGCCAAAGATGTGCGGCGATGAAGTGTGCAAGATATTAAAACAAGATATACTAATACAGCACATGCCTATTATAATGCTTACAGGCAAGGGCGAAGTAACTGATAAGATACATGGAATAAACGCAGGCGCTGACGATTACATAGTAAAGCCTTTTGAGCCCCAGGAATTAGTAGTCAGGGTAAAAATGGCGCTTCGCAGAACAGCGAGAGACCTGGACGCAAACCCGCTCACAAGGCTTCCAGGAAACGTTTCTATAATAAATGAGCTGCGCATTCGAATAAATAAAAACGAACTTTTTGCAGTATGCTATGTTGATCTTGATAAATTTAAGGCATTCAATGATAAATACGGATTTGAAAAAGGTGATGAGGTGATAAAAAATACCGCCAGGATATTAATAAATTCTGCGCAGGAAAAAGGTACCCCGCAGGATTTTATAGGCCATATAGGAGGCGATGATTTTGTATTAGTGACAGCTCCTGACAAAGCAGATAAGTTGTGTAAAAAAATCATAGCTGACTTCACTGTAATGATTCCGGGATTATACAATAAAGAAGATCTGGAAAAAGGCTATATAATAGGAAAAGACCGGCAGAAAAAAACCAGAAAAATTCCGCTTCTCTCAATATCAATAGGAGTTGTAACAAACGAAAAAAGGAAAATCAATCATGTAGGGGAAGTGGTTGCGTTAGGTGCGGAACTAAAAGAATACGCCAAAAGCCTTCCTGGAAGCAACTACGTAAAAGAACGAAGGGATTCTGCTTCGCTATAGGTTATAGCAAAATGGTGCGCGGGACAGGACTTGAACCTGCAAAGGATTGCTCCCAACAGCCCCTCAAACTGTCGTGTCTGCCAATTCCACCACCCGCGCAAAAATTTCCGAAGTATAAAGCTATTATATAAAACCTAGCGGTAAATATCAAGCATAATTGGCATGCCTGGGGAAGATATGGCTGCTTAATTTGTTTACAGCCAAAAAGATCACTCCGACAGATAATAAGATAAGCAGGATAGCGGTGACGCTCAGCGGATAATTATGTTCTGGCAGGTACTGTTTGATCAACATCTGCCACAGCGAATAAAGAGTCGTTGCCATCATAAATATAGCCGGCAAAATAGTGAAAGAGCTGGCCTTTTTACGCTTGGCCAGCCATACGGAAACTACGATCAAGCTTAATGCCGCCAGAAGCTGGTTCGCAGAACCGAAAAGCGGCCAGATCTGCTTGAAGGTGTTGGTGTAACATAAAAGCAGCATAAGCCCGGCAGATAAAGAGGCATTAAATATATACGACTTAAATATCTTTGGCGGTTTTGTCATTATAATTGCCCATAGTTCCTCAAATAAATAACGGTTAAGCCTTACTGCTGTATCCAGCGTAGTGATTATGAACCCTTCGATCATTAAAATCCCTAAAACTGTTCCGCCGGCTACCGGAAAGCCGAGGGATTTGTTCAATAATGTGCCCATTGCTAATGAAAAACCCAGGATAGGATTGCCTGTTGCGCCTTTTGCCGCAGGATTAACAATACTGTTGTAAGTGGCGAAATCTAATCCGCCTGCCACTGTCAATATTACCAGCACAGCCAGAAGCGATTCCAGGATCATCCCGCCGTAGCCTACTCTTTTGGCGTCAGATTCCTTGGATATCTGCTTAGAAATAGTTCCTCCGACAACCAGCGTATGGAATCCGGATATTGCGCCGCAGGCAACAGTAATGAAAAGAAACGGCCAGATTGGCCCTAAAATATTTGTGCCGTTGGCAATATTAAAAGCCGGCGCCTGAAGTTTCACCCCCAGGAAACCTCCGGCGATTATTCCTACAAACAAAAAACAAATCCCAAGATAAAGCAGGAAGGAATTAGTGAAATCCCGCGGCTGTAAAAGTATCCATACCGGAACGCCGGCTGCCAGAACAACGTAAAAGGCAAGCAGAATCATCCATATCTGAGGACTAAGCGTCACCGGAAAAACCACGCCCATGATTATGGAAAGTACGCCGATGATTAAAGCAAAAACTCCGACCAGCGCTACATTGCGCTGTTTTTTATAAAGAAGAAATCCGATTAATGGAGCGCATAAGGTCATGATGATTACTGAAGTAGAGGCAATGCCGCCGATGCGCGCTTTGACTATGCCGTCTGAATCGGTCATTATTTTTAATATGGTTTCGCCTGGCGCGGCTTTCATTGATTCCAGCGGCACCAGCGATGTCAAGGATATGACGGTCAGGCGCAAAAAGGCAGATGTCACATAAAGAAGCATTATAATGGTAAATGAAATAAGCAGAAAAAATCCGAACCTGCCTAATGTGCGGTCAGCTACCTCGGCAACGGAATGGCCTTTTTCCCGGATGCTTACGAAAAGTGCGGTATAATCCTGGACTGCTCCGATAAATACGGTTCCAAAAACAACCCATAACCATATCGGCGCATAACCGAATATAAGCGCGACTGTCGGCCCGATAATCGGCCCTGCTCCTGCTATTGAGGCAAAGTGATGGGAAAAAACTACTCCTAGTTTAGTGGGAACGTAATCCACGCCGTCTTTCATGGTAATAGCCGGGGTTGGAGTTTTATCATTTTCCTCAAATACCCGGGAGATAAAACTGCCGTAAAACCTATAGGCTAGGAAATAAATAGGCAGGGAAAATATAAGTAATAATCCTATATTCATATCTATTGGCCTCTCTTCACATAAATCTCATTCGCTATATCTTTTTCTAACGCTAATTGAGTCTCAGCTACCTGAATAACGAATGATGGGAATATCTGATGAACTGAAATTAGAACGCCCGGCACTATTCCCAAAGACATTAGTTTATGAAGCTGCGGATGTTCACGTGTCAATACATAAACTATCCTAGCTGTCTCTCCAGGCTTAAGCTTAGCAAGCGGTATCACAATACTTTCCAGTAAACCTTTGGCCTTCGCGCAGCAGTCACCCGGCGGTATCAGAAGTCCATGCGGACATTCTTTGGGATGGCCCAGTAAAGTGCATATGCTCTCTTCCACTTCTTTCGATAATATGTGCTCAAATTCGCAGGCAGACGAGTCCATAGCTCCCCTGTCGAGTTCAAGCACGTCTGTCAGAAGCCGTTCCGCCAATCGCTGCCTCCTTATAATATCCCTCGCGATAACCTCGCCTTCAGGCGTAATCTTTACAGAATCATTGTCTGCTATTATGCTCCCTTCTTTTATCAAATCTTCCAAGATATCCTCTTTGACTTTCTCAAAGATCTTCTTTTTTATCTCTTCCCTGCCGCAGCTCTTCTTTTCGCGCTCTTCCCAAATTATGCTCAAAGCCTCTTCTATTTTTTGTTTTCTATCCATCTTTTTTCTCCTTCTGATAAAACTATATCACAGCTATCCCTAAATTGAAAACTAAATAGCGCAGCGCAAGATTAAGAATATACCCGACCAAAAATGCGGATATTGATACAAATCCAGCGATTAAACATGCGGTTTTTACGCCCCGTTCCTTTACGGTAACGAAAAACTGCGCGACACACGGAACAAAAAGAGTGATAACAACAAGGCTTACAAGAATCTGGATATTGTTAAGCTCTCCTGCTTTTGCCAGCATATACAGCCCGGCTGCGCCATAGTCCCGTCTCAGGAACCCTATGATGAAAGATTCTGCAGCTTTTTGCGGCAGATTTAATAAATTTACTACTACTGGGTCAAGGATATTTTCAGTCCATTTTAAAATACCGATCTTATCAGATATAAAGAGAATAAATGTCCCCAATACAAATAAAGGCACCGCTTCTTTTAAATACCATTTTAATCTTGCAAGTGTCTTTGCTGCAATATTTTTTATTTGAGGCATGCGGATCGGAGGTATTTCCTGAATAAACGGGCTCCTTGTCCCTGGAATGATCTTAGACGCGCCCCAACCAACAGCGATCATCACTAAAAGTATGGTAAATAGCCATATTAATAGCGCTTTGACTGAAAGGCTGCCCAGCATCCCCATTACAACGCCCAGCTGGGCAGAACAAGGAACCGCAAGGGCCAAAAGAAGGGCAACTAAAATACGTTCTTTTTTCGTATCAAGTATTCTGGCGGTTAAGGTAGCCATAGTGCCGCAGCCAAGCCCTAAGATCATAGGTAATATCGCCCTGCCGTTCAAGCCCATCGTTTTAAAAACTCTGTCGGAGAGTACGGTCAGCCTCGGAAGATAACCTGAATCTTCCAGAATACCGAAGAATAGAAAGAAAGCCGTAACGATAGGCAATATAATTGCAAATGCATATGTGAAAGCCATTGTAATTATTCCGTAATCTCCTACTAAAATTTCCTTTACGATATCTATATGTATATATCTTTCTATGATACCTGCGAGTGCCGGGTTTACATATCTCCCGAAGATTATATTTTCGAAAAAATCAACCCCTTTGCCGGCGGCCAGTTTCCCGACGAATAAATACATAAAAACTAAAGTTAAGATAAGCAGCGGTATGCCGGTAAGGGGCCTGATAGCTAGCCGCCCTATCACTTCGGAAACCCTTTTTTGTAATGGCCTTGAGATACTTGATACATATTTCGTTAAACTATCGGCTATTCTGTCTCTCTTTTTCAATAAAATAATCTTATCGTCATTTACGTCCCCTATTTCAGAAAGTATAATATCAGATTTTGGAACCTTTGCCCTGAAAATAGCTTCTTTTAACTTCTTTATGCCTTCTCCGGTTACAGCAACAGTCTCTACTACATCTATCCCGAGTCTTTGGGATAACTTTTTAACATCTATCGAGAGGCCGCGTTCCCTCGACTCATCACTCATATTTAGATTCAAAACCGTTGGTATCTTAAGCTCAATAAGCTCAAGAGTAAGCAATAAAGACCTTTTTAAATTCTTAGCGTCAGCTACCTGTATTATACAGTTTATACCGCCCCTGGAGAGCACATCTTTTGTTACCTTTTCATCCTCAGAGTGAACTACCAGGCTGTTTACTCCGGGCGTATCTATGACTGAAAATTTATGGTTTGCGAATCTTCCCGTCCCTTTAGATATATCAACCGTAGTGCCGGGGTAATTTGACACCATCACATAACTGCCGGTGAGCGCGTTAAAGATAACGCTTTTCCCGACATTTGGATTTCCGACTAATACAATATTCATCCGGCTTTCTCTCCTTTAACGCAATCCTTGCATATGCCATAAAGTTCCATACGATGTCGCTGCGGATGGAATCCGTATTTCTTAAAAAGCCTCCCCTGATGGCTTTCAATTGTCTGATCCACTACTTCTACAACCTTTCCGCACTTGGTACAAACCAAATGATCGTGGTGCTCATAGCCCTGCTGCCTTTCATACCGGGTTACCCCATCCTCTAGCGCCATCTCCCGGCAAAGCCCGGACTCGCACAGCAGTTTAAGCGTGCGGTACACGGTCGCAAACCCAATCGCAGGGTTATGCTTCTGCACTTGTATATATAATTCATTTGCCGTAAGATGCCTTGGGGATTTTAAAAACAACTCAAGAATCTCTGTCCGCTGCTTACTTTGCTTGCGGTTTTTTGATTTAAGATACTCGAGTAAAATTTTCTGCTCGCTGGCCATGCTTTACCTCTTTGAAATTGATAATCTTTATCAAGATTATCACAACTCGGTTATTCTGTCAACAATCATTTTTGCGCCGATCTTCGAGGCATTGCTTAAAGCAAAAATGCTTGTAGAACGCCGGAAGACAGAATATAATACAGCCATGAATGTCTCAAAAATTTTTAAGGCGTTTATAGTTATAATAGTAGCCCTTGCCGTACTTCCTGTATCAAACCTAAAAGCAGAAAATAATAAACTTACCATCTTTTACGCTGCAAACCTCATTTCTGTAATGAACGACTTGGAGCGGGAATTTGAAAAACTCCACCCTGATACTGAATTAATTGCCGAATCAAGCGGTTCAATATTGGCAATAAGAAAAGTTACGGAACTCAACATGCCCTGCGACTTGATATTTGTAGCCGATTATAAGCTCATAGACAAAATGCTTGCGCCTAAATATACCAACTGGGCTCTGGCATTTTATAAAGACAGGATTGTAATTGCCTTTACTGAAAAAAGCCGCTACACAAATGAAATAAATGCTCAAAATTGGTTTAAAATACTTATGAGGCCTGATGTAAAATACGGATACGCAAATCCAAACCTAGCGCCTGTAGGCTATAATACCCTTAT
>JAPLMD010000061.1 GCA_026387235.1 Candidatus Omnitrophota bacterium | reverse complement strand
CTGCAGGTAGTCTTGACAGTATAAAAAACTTCGCCGTAATCCCTTGCGCACCTATATCCAAAGAATCAATTATGCCGAAACCTCTCAAATGTGCCTCAGACCCCAGACTGGCCAGGGCGAGCGTCAAAACGGAGCAAAATTTCCTCGCTGGGGAAATTTTACGTCCTTGAAACCCGCTGGGCTAAGCAGAGCTAATATAATTAAAATGTAACCCCAACTATTCAAATAGTACATTTTCTTATCATAAGAATATTTGCTTTTTAAATAGAATTGTTATATAATAATTGCCCTATGAGAAACGTACTAACTTTTATAATGGCCGGAGGAAAAGGAGAAAGGCTTTATCCGCTTACCAAGGACAGGACTAAGCCTGCGGTGCCTTTTGGAGGCATATACAGGATTATAGATTTCACGCTTTCAAACTGCATAAATTCAGGGCTCAGGAAAATTCATGTCCTTACTCAGTATAAATCCTATTCGCTTACAAGGCATATCTCAAGAGGATGGAATGTTTTGAATGGGGAATTAGGCGAGTATGTGGACGCTATCCCCGCGCAGCAGAGGGTGGATGAACATTGGTATAAAGGCACGGCAGATTCTATTTATCAGAATATATACGCTATTGAAGACGAAAATCCGGAATATGTCCTGATACTGGCAGGCGACCATATTTATAAAATGGATTATCGCCGGATGCTTGATTTTCACAAAGAAAATAATTCTGACCTCACGATGGGCGTTATAGAGGTGCCGAAAGAAAAAGCCGGCGAATTCGGCGTATGCGAACTTGATAAGGAATACAGGGTAAAAAATCTTATAGAAAAGCCGAAAAAGGAAGTAGAGAAGATAAGCGGCGGTAAATTTGTATATGCCTCCATGGGGATTTATATATTCAATACGGAAGTGCTTGAAAAGATTCTTGAAAAAGACGCTAAGGATGAAAAGTCAAGCCATGATTTCGCAAAAAACATCATCCCTTTAATGCTTTCTTCGGGTAAGGTATATGCGTACAATTTTAAGGACAAAGAAAAAAATGAACCCAGGTACTGGAGGGATGCAGGCAGCATAGACGCGTATTTTGAGGCAAACATGGATCTGATCAAGGTTACGCCTCCTTTTAATATATATGATAAGGAATGGCCTTTCAGGACTTATCATGAACAATATGGACCCGCGAAAACAGTATGGGCCGAAGAAGGCATTCACAGGATAGGCATGGCGCTGAATTCTATTATATCAAACGGCTGCATCATAAGCGGAGGCAAAGTAGAAGCTAGCGTGCTTTCTCCTGATGTGAGGATAAATAGCTTTTCAGAGGTCAGCGATTCAATACTCATGGAAGGCGTGGATGTAGGCAGGTACGCCAAGGTGCGCAGGGCTATTATAGATAAAAATGTAAAGGTTCCGCAGAGGATGGAGATAGGATATAATCTGGAAGAGGATAAAAAAAGATTTACTGTCACAGAATCAGGCATAGTGGTCATACCCAAGGGCATGATTCTGTAATTAGGCGATAGTTATGATTAGGAAAGCGACAATAGAAGACATAAAGGACATGCAGGAGCTTATAAATTTTTATGCGAAAGCCGACCGCATGCTGCCCAGGTCTTTGAATGAGCTTTATGAAAATATTAGAGATTTTTTTATATATGAGGAAGATGGAAAGATCTTCGGATGCTGCGCTCTTCATGTTGCATGGGAGAATCTCGCGGAAATTAAATCGCTAGCTGTGGATGAATCCAAGCAGAAAAAAGGCATAGGGGCTATGCTTGTAAAACAAGCGCTGGAAGATGCAAAAAAATTGAAAGTAAAAAAGGTTTTTGCTTTGACTTACGTGCCTTTATTTTTCGAAAAACTTGGATTTAAAAGGATAGAGCACGCGGAATTGCCCCATAAGATCTGGTCAGAGTGTATCAAGTGCATAAAATTTCCGGATTGCGCGGAGAACGCGTTGACGCTGGATATCTAAAATGGCATACACGATTACTGAAAAAATATTACTGGCTCATACGGATAAAAAATCCATAGCGCCTGGCGAGTTTATTTTCGAAAAAATTGAACTGGCGCTTGGAAACGATATTTCCGCGCCTATTGCGATACAGGAATTTGAGGCAATCGGAGCTAAAAAGGTATTTGATAGGCGTAAGATTGCGCTTGTGCCCGACCATTTTACGCCCGCAAAAGATAAAAAAAGCGCAGAGCAGGCGAAGATACTTCAGAATTTTGCTAAGAAACACAAAATAGTTAATTATTTCGAAGTCGGTAGAGTCGGGGTAGAGCACGCGCTTTTACCTGAAATAGGGCTTGTAGGCCCAGGAGATTTGATTATAGGAGCTGATTCTCATACCTGTACGTACGGCGCTCTTGGCGCATTTTCAACAGGTATCGGCTCAACAGATCTGGCAGCGGGTTTTATAACAGGACGTGTATGGCTTAAAGTCCCTGAAACTATAAAATTTGTATATAACGGGAAACTAAAACCATGGGTTGGCGGAAAGGATTTAATTCTGCATACCATCGGGGATATAGGCGTTGACGGCGCTTTATACATGGCAATGGAATTTAAAGGAGAAGCGATAAAGTCGCTTTCTATGGATGACAGGTTTAGCATGTGCAATATGGCAATAGAAGCCGGAGGAAAATCCGGTATTATTGAACCGGATGGAATTACAAAAAGATATATAAGCAGCGAAGGAAGAAAGGTAAAAGGCATATTTTATAAGAGCGACGAGGGCGCGAAATATCATAAAGTCATAGAGTACGATGTGAATAAAATTGAACCGCAGGTTTCTGCTCCTCATCTGCCGAGTAATTCAGGGCCTGTAAGTAAATTTAAAAAGGTGAGCATAGACCAGTCTGTTATTGGTTCGTGCACGAATGGCAGGATTTCCGATTTAAGAATAGCCGCAGGAATTTTAAAAGGCAAGAAAGTAAATTCAAGGGTGCGGCTGGTGATCATTCCCGCGACTCAAAGGATTTATTCCCAGGCAATCAAAGAAGGTCTGGCCGACGTCTTCTTGAAATCAGGCGGAGTTTTTTCAACCCCGAGCTGCGGGCCGTGCCTCGGAGGGCATTTGGGGATATTGGCAAGCGGAGAGAAAGCAGTTGCTACTACAAACAGGAATTTCAGGGGCAGGATGGGCCATCCTGACAGCGAGGTATATTTGTCGAATCCGGCAGTAGCTGCGGCAAGCGCGATAAAAGGCAGAATCGCGCATCCGGAGGAAGTTTAAATGAGGACATAACTTATGGAACGAAGTGAACGTAAGTTATTGTCCGAATTTACCCCGAACCGCCATGATATTTAAGTATATGCGACGAGGGTTAACTGTAAAAGAATAAATCCCTCGCAACCTACTTTTAAGTTTGAGGGGTGCTCGGGATTAATTCGCACAAACAAAAAAATAATTATAGGGAGGTTCACTTACGGCATCTTTAAGATGCCGTAAGTGAAGTGCTCATTTATGAAATTTAAAGGCAAGGTTTGGAAATTCAAGGATGATGTTAATACGGACGAGATAATTCCAGCCAGGTATTTGAACACCACTGACCCGAAGGAATTAGGCGCTCATTGCATGGAAGACATTGACCCTGAATTTTCAAAAAAGATTTCCAGAGGCGATGTAATAGTCGCAGGCAGGAATTTTGGATGCGGCTCCTCAAGAGAACATGCGCAGATTTCAATAAAAGGCGCAGGTATTTCATGTGTAATTGCAGAAAGCTTTGCCAGGATATTCTTGAGGAATGCAATAAATATGGGCCTGCCTATATTGGAGATCAAGGATATAAATGGTATTAAAGAAGGGGATTATTTGGAAGTTGATTTGAACAGCGGTTCGGTTTTGAATCTGACAGAGCATAAAGAATACAAAGCAAAATCACTTCCAAGATTCATGCAGGAAATAATCCGCTCAGGCGGGCTTTTGAAATGGATTAAAAAGAGAGGAATGGCAAGATGCATAAGATAGCGGTAATAGGCGGAGACGGAACAGGGCCTGAGGTTGTCAGGGAAGGTTTAAAGGTTTTAGAGGCTGTTAGTAAAAAAGCAGGTTTTAAATACGAAACAATAGAATACGATCTTGGCGGTGCCAGGTACCTGAAGACAAAAGAACTTGTCCCTGATTCGGTTTTAAAGGAGCTGACCAAAGCGGATGCTATATATCTTGGCGCGATAGGCCATCCGGATGTGAAGCCGGGCATATTAGAGCAAGGTATTCTTTTAAAACTCAGATTTTCTCTGGACCAATACATCAACTTAAGGCCTGTAAAACTTTACAGTGCTGATTTCTGCCCGCTGAAAGACAAAAAACCTGAGGATATCGATTTTGTAGTAGTAAGAGAAAACTCAGAGGGGCTTTATAAGGGGCTCGGAGAATTTCAGAAAAAAGGCACTAAGGACGAGGTCGCGATCCAAATTTCCCATAATACAAGAAAAGGCGTTGAACGCTGCTTAAGATACGCATTTGAATATACGAGAAAGAGGAATAAGGATAAAAAATTAACGCTTTGCGGCAAGACAAATGTGCTTACGTTTGCATGGGATCTGTGGCAGAGGACATTTAACGAATTGGCAGGCGAGTATAAAGACATAACCACTGATTACGCCCACGTGGATGCGACTACAATGTGGTTTGTGAAAAATCCGGAATGGTTTGATGTCATTGTGACAGATAATATGTTCGGAGATATTATTACT
>JAPLMD010000005.1 GCA_026387235.1 Candidatus Omnitrophota bacterium | reverse complement strand
GAGAGTTAAATACGCTCGGGGCGTTTACAAAATGTAACTTTTCTCCTTATACGATTAGAAAACAAGCTGCGGTTCAGTTTGGAAATTACGGGGAAAATGACAGGTTTACTTACGGAGGATATGGATTTTTGGACCGCGATTTCAAGGATGCAAAGTTCTCGCCTAAGCTTAGTGCAGGTATTCTATACCTTTCAGGAGATAAAAAATCAAGCGCGAGAAATGAAGGATGGGACCCGTTATTTTCCAGGTGGCCGTGGATGTCAGAATTATACGCGCTTACAATGGCAGGGGAAACAGGCGTGCTGGGTTATTGGACAAACATGCAGATTTATAGGCTAGAGCTTACGCTTAATACGACAAAGAAAACAAAACTTATTTTGGGTTATAATTATTTAAGGGCAAACGCGCAGGTGGCAGCTAGCACTATATTTTCAGGCACGGGCAAGGAAAGAGGGCATCTGCCGCAGGTAAGACTGGATTATAAAGTCAGCGACAATATAACTACTTGTTTTCTGGGAGAATATCTGAAGCCAGGGAATTTTTACGAGGATAATGACCCAGGCATATTTTTAAGGACAGAGGTCCAGATTAAGTTCTAAAAAAGATGAAAAAAGATTTATGCGGAAGAGTAATGCTTCTCTCAGGAGATGAAGCCCTTGCCAGGGGTGCCTATGAAGAAGGATTGGTGGTAGCGGCTTCTTATCCAGGCACGCCTGCCTCAGAGATTCTGGAAAGCCTTTCTAAATTTAAAGAAATAGACGCTCAGTGGTCAATCAATGAAAAGGTTGCTTTTGAAGTGGCGCTCAGTTCTTCTATAGGAGGCCTGCGAAGCCTTTACGCGTCTAAGCACGTAGGTTTGAATGTGGCAATGGACCCGCTCATGACCTCAAGTTACATTGGGGTAGGAGCGGGTTTTATCATAGTTACTGCGGATGATCCTGGAATTCATTCTTCCCAGAATGAGCAGGACAATAGATTAATAGCAGAAATTGCAAAAATCCCGCTTCTTGAACCATCCAGCCCGTCTGAGGCAAAGTTATTTGTAAAAGAGGCATTTAAGATAAGCGAAGATTTTGACACGCCTGTAATGATGAGGCTTACCACAAGGATTGCGCATACGAAAGAGAATGTAGAAATAGGCGAGAGAAAAGAAGCGGTCCAAAAGGAATTTAAGATAGACATGCCTAAACATGTGATGGTGCCTAAGAATGCTTACAAGAGGCGCTTAGAAATAGAAAAAAGATTAGCGAGGCTCAAGGAATATTCAGAAGCTAGCCCGCTAAATAGGATAGAGCTCAATGATAAAAAAATAGGTTTTATCGCAAGCGGGGTTTCGTATCTTTACGTAAAAGAGATGTATCCGGACGCGTCATTTTTTAAAATAGGTTTCAGTTTTCCTTTTCCTGAGAAAAAGGCCGTGGAATTTTCTAAAAAAGTAAAAGAGGTTTTTGTCATAGAAGAACTGGAGCCTTTTTTAGAAAGAAAATTGAAAGAGCTGGGCATAAAATTTAAGGCAAGACATCCGTCTTACAGGATAGGGGAATTAAGGCCTGAATACATGCCTGATATTATCAAAGGCGCGGAGAAAAAAGAAGAGCCTGGAACAACAAGAAAACCTGTTATGTGCCCAGGGTGCTCGCACAGGCCTGTTTTCTGGGCGCTGAAGAAAAATAAAGCTATTGTAACAGGGGATATAGGGTGTTATACGCTTGGAGCTTTGCCTCCTTTAGGAGCATTGCATACGTGTTTATGCATGGGAGCAGGCATTACCTTTTTTGAAGGCATTAAAAAGGCATTGAAGAAAAATGTAGTGGGTGTCATAGGCGATTCTACGTTTGTCCATACAGGAATCCCAGGCCTTATAAATCTGGCCTATAATAAAACAAAAGGACTTATAATAATACTGGATAATTCAACTACGGCAATGACAGGCAACCAGCCTCATCCTGCGACAGGTTACACAATAAAAGGAGAGCCTACTAAAAAGCTTATCCTTGAAAATGTGTGTAAAGTCTGCGGCGCGGATAACGTAGATATTGTTGATCCACGCAATGCGAAAGAGATGGAAAAACTGGTCAAGAAAAGAATCAATGAAGACGCTTTATCAGTTATCATAGCAAGATCTCTATGCAGGCTGATTGAAAAGAAAAAATACAAAGCCCCTCTATATAAAAAAGAAAATTGCAAAAAATGCTACATATGTCTATCTATAGATTGCCCGGCGCTTACAAAATCAGTGGATGGTTTTATTAATATTGATGAAGAGCTGTGCGTTGGGTGCAATCTGTGCGTCGAGACATGCAGTTTTAATGCCATAGTAAAAAATGCATAAAAAAGATACAGTAAATATACTTTTTTGCGGGATAGGAGGCCAGGGCGTATTAAAGGCCTCTGAGATCTGCGCTTTTGCAGCGCTTTTTGAAGGATTTCACGTTAAAAAGTCAGAGGTGCACGGCATGGCGCAGAGGGGAGGATCTGTAGAGTCGCATTTGCGGTTCGGCAAAGAGATTTTTTCTCCGCTTATTCCAAAGGGTAGGGTTGATTACCTTGTTTCGTTTTATAAAGACGAGCGCGATAGGCTAAAAGATTTTTTAAAACCAGAAGGGTCGGATTTTATAGAATATCTAGAAAAATCAGGGAAATTTATTAAAGATAAAAGATATATAAACATATTTCTTCTGGGTGTTCTTTCTAGATACTTGGCCATAAAAGAGAAAAACTGGCTAATGGCAATGGAAAAATTATTGCCTTTGAAATATCTGGAAGAAAATAAGAAGGTTTTTTTTAAGGGACGAGGGATCAAATCCGCCTAAGGCGGATTCGGGAGGTTAGCATGATTTGGAATAAAGAGATGGAATGTATGGATCTGGAGAATCTTAAAAATATCCAGTCCGAACGTTTAAAGAAAACAGCGGAGTATGTTTATAAAAACAGCCCTTTCTACAAGAAAAAAATGGATCAAAAAGGCGTGCATCCGGACGACATAAAGTCTATAGATGATATAGTCAAGCTTCCAGTGACTATAAAAGAAGATATGCGGGATTGTTATCCTTTTAAGCTTTTTTCCGCTCCCTTAAAAGAAGTGTCAGAGATTCATGTTTCAAGCGGCACGACAGGTAATTTTACAGTCGTAGGTTACTCAAGGGAAGATATAAGGCTATGGGCAGAGGTCATGGCAAGGGCATTGGCCTGCGCAGGCGCAGAGCCCGGAGACATGATTCAGATCGCTTATGGCTATGGGCTATTTACAGGAGGATTGGGTTTTCATTACGGGGCAATGGAAATGGGGCTTACCATTATTCCTGTATCTTCGGGCCAGACTAAAAGGCAGCTTAAGCTGATGAATGATTTTAAGCCTAAGATTCTGGCCTGCACACCGAGCTACTGCCTTTACATGGCGGAAGAAGCGAGAGAGATAGGGATGGATCCGAGAAAATCCAGCTGGCAGATAGGAAGTTTCGGCGCAGAGCCCTGGAGCGAATCCATGAGAAAAGAAATAGAATCTACATGGGACATGACTGCGACAGATGTTTATGGTTTATCTGAAATTACAGGCCCCGGCGTAGCCCATGAATGCGCGTATAAGAAAGGCCTTCATATTTTTTCAGATGTTTTTTATCCTGAGGTTATTGACCCGAAAACGCTCAAGTCTGTTAAAAAGGGAGAAACAGGGGAGCTGGTTATAACCACGCTTAACAAAAAAGGCATGCCGCTTCTGCGCTACGGCACGAGGGACGTCGTGAGTATAAATTACGAAAGATGCGCATGCGGCAGGACATCCCCGCGCATAAGCAAGATCCTGGGCCGCACAGACGATATGATTATAGTAAGGGGCATAAATGTATTCCCGTCCCAGATTGAACACGTGCTTTTAAGCATAGAAGGGATCAAACCTCATTATCAGCTTGTTGTGGATAGAAGAGCAGGAGAGCTGGATGAACTGGAGGTTGTCGTAGAGGTTGAGGAAAAGATATTTTCAGATGAGATGAAGAGTTTGAGGGCGCTGGAAGAAAAGATTAAAAAAGAAATAGGATCCACGCTTGGAATATTCGCAAAGGTGAAATTAGTGGAGCCAAAGACCATCGAAAGAAGCGAAGGCAAGGCAAAAAGAGTAATAGATAAAAGAGCGTTGTAAACAAGGGGAGGGGTTATGAAACTTATTCAAATATCCGTATTTCTGGAGAACAGAAAAGGAAGACTTCATGATGTATGCTCTCTTTTGGGGAATCACGATATAAATATCAGGGCATTGACCATTGCTGAAAGCCCTGAATTCGGGATATTAAGGATGGTAGTGGATAAGCCAAAAGACGCCGTTGATATTTTAAAGCGCAAAGGGTTTATCGCAAAGCTTACTGATATTGTGGCAGTGGAGGTGGATGACAGGCCCGGCGGGCTGGCACACATATTGCAGATTCTTTACGATAACAGCATAAACGTGGAATACATGTATGGATTTGTAGAAAAATTTTCAGACAAGGCGCTTCTTGTTTTTAGATTTGATTCACCTGATAAGGCAATATTGGTTTTAAAAAAGAACAAGATTAATTTAGTCGGCGCAAAACATCTGGGAAAAATATAATTATGGAAATATATTACCGGGATAAATCCATAGAGACAATAGACAGAATTTCTTTAAAGAAGCTGCAGCTCGAGAAACTAAGAAAAACAATAGATAACGCTTTAAAGACCAGGTTTTATAAGGAGAGGCTTAAAAAGGCAGGGGTAAAATCAGGCAGGGACATAAAAAGCATGGCTGACCTGGAGAAAATCCCCTTCACAACAAAGGACGATCTCAGGGGGTGTTATACAGACGGGCTTTTGAGCGTTAACATGGATGAGGTTATAAGGCTTCACACTTCAAGCGGCACAACAGGCATACCTACAGTTATTTATCATACAAGAAGCGACTTAGATAACTGGACAGAACTTGTGGCCCGGTCTATTATAGCTACAGGCGCGAACAAAAAGGATATTTTTCAAAATATGATGACCTATGGGCTTTTTACAGGAGGCCTGGGCTTACACTATGGAGCCGAGAGAGTTGGTATGACCGTAATTCCTGTGGGAGGAGGCAATACAAAACGCCAGATGCAGCTTATGAAGGATTTCAAAACCACGGTTATTCATATAACCCCAAGTTATATGCTGCATATTTATTCGAAACTTGAAGAATGCGGTTTTTCCCTGAATGACTTTAATCTGAAAAAGGCGTATATGGGCGCTGAACCTTATTCAGAAAATACGCGTAAAAAAATAGAAAGGCTTTTTAATATAGACGCCTATAATTCTTATGGGCTTAGCGAGATGAATGGCCCGGGAGTTGCTTTCGAGTGCGTTTACAAGACCGGCATGCACGCGTGGGAAGACGCGTATATTATGGAAATCATAGATCCTAAAACTGGCAGGACATTGCCTGAGGAAATGGAAGGGGAAATAGTTTTTACTACCCTTGACAGAAGAGCTACCCCTATTTTAAGATACAGGACAAGGGATCAGGCTTTTGTTTATAAGGGCTTGTGTAAATGCAAAAGAACGCATCGCAGGCTCTCTCGCATTACCGGCAGGACAGATGACATGCTTATTATAAACGGCGTGAACGTGTTTCCGTCTCAGATAGAAGAAGTCATCATGCGTATTCCTGAAGTTGGGAATAATTATCAGGTCCAGCTTGAAAAAGAAGGCGCCCTGGATAAATTGATTGTAAAGGTCGAGATCTATTCCAAGAAAAAGGGTTATAGATATGAGGGTAAAAATATAGCCCCTCGTCCCGAACTGCCGGCAAGTAAAGATTATGCAGCGAGGGACTCGGGATCAAATTTTGTTTCACAAAATTTGGGAGGGATTTTATGGCAAAGCAATTGAACGTATTCATAGAAAATAAACCTGGGAGGCTTAAGGCTGTTACAGGTGTTTTAAGCGACGCTAAAATAAATATCAACGCGTTCACAATACAGGACAGGGGAGATTTTGGGCTTATAAAATTCATAGTCAGCGATCCTGAAAAGGCATATCTGTCTCTGGCTGATAAAGGATACGCATGCGCCATGAAAGATATATTGGTTATTTCTCCAAAGGATAAGATAGGAAACTTATGCAGGCTTTCGGAGATTCTTTTAAAAAATAAGATAAATATCGCAGATAGCTATGGTTTTGTTATTGAATCAGAGAAAAAAGGCATATGTTATTTAGAGCTTAATGCGGATGACCTGAAAAAAGCAAAACGTATCCTGGATAAAGAAGGTTTTAAGGTCTTAGACTAGGCTTATATGATTATTGACATTCATACCCATGCCTGGCCGGAAAAGGTATCTCAGAAGGCAAGGGAAAATCTGGAACAGGTTTTCAGAGTAAAACTCGTAGGAGACCCTACTTTAAAGACCTTGCTTACCTGCATGGATAAAAATAATATTGATATAAGCGCTGTATGCGGCGTTGCCACAAAACCTGAACAGGTGCCTTCGATCAATAAATGGCTTTTCTCCGTAAGAAGTAAGAGGATCAAGGTTTTTTGCGCGCTTCATCCTGAATATGAAGATTGGAAAGAGGAGCTTAAGAAAATACGAGATAACGGAGACGGCATAAAACTCCAACCTGAATTCCAGGATTTCTATGTTGACGATGAGAAGGTATTTTTTTGGTATGAAGATATAGAAAAACTTAAATTGCCTTTAATGTTTCATTGCGGCAAGGAGCTTTCAGGCACAATGCTTGTCCGTTCTTCTCCTGACAGGATGGCGAAAATTATGCAAAAATTCCCCAAGCTTAAAATTATCGCCGCGCATTTCGGAGGATTTGAATTATGGGATGAAGTAAAAAAGCACCTGCTGGGGAAAGACATATATTTAGACACGTCTTTTTTCTTTCATTTCCTGCCCAAGGAAGAAATAAAATCCATGATATTAAGCCATCCAAAAGACCGGCTTCTTTTCGGCACTGATTTTCCCATCGTGGACCAGAAAAAAGATATAGATTTCCTGAATGATTTCGACATACCGCAAGACCTCAAAAACCGCATATTTTCCCTGAACGCCAAAAATATTCTATCCTTGTAGCTGCCCAAAAACTTTTTCACTTGCTTATATTTTGCCAAAGTAGTATCATATGTCATTCTATATTTTTAAATAATCAGAGAAAATTTATGGCAAACCAGACAAATATCAGAAATATAGCTATTATTGCCCATGTTGACCATGGGAAGACCACGCTCGTAGATAGTATATTGCGACAGACTCACGTAGATCGCAACATTGAAGAAATGGGAGAATGTATTATGGACTCCATGGATCTGGAGCGCGAGCGCGGCATTACTATTAAGGCGAAAAACGCAAGCGTTATTTATAAAAATACAAAGATTAACATAGTTGATACGCCTGGCCATGCTGATTTCGGAGGAGAAGTAGAACGGACTTTAAGAATGGTGGATGGGGTTTTGCTGCTCGTGGATGCTAAGGATGGGCCTATGCCGCAGACCAGATTTGTACTCAGAAAAGCCCTGGAGCTTGGGCATAAGGCAATAGTTGTAATTAATAAAATAGACATGGCTGATGCCAGGATAGACTATGCAATAAACCGCACGTTTGATCTTTTTTGCGAGCTTGACGCAACAGAGGAACAGCTTAATTTTCCAATTATTTACGCTTCTGCATTAAAAGGTTTTGCGACATTGAACCTAAGCAAACCTTCGGATAATATTTTTCCTCTTCTGGACACTATTCTTGAAACAGTGCCTCAGCCTGCGGTGAATCCTGATGCACCTCTGCAAATTTTAGTATTGTCGCTTCTTTCGGATTTTTATAAAGGCAAAATGGGCATAGGAAAGATTACGGCAGGTTCTATCGCAAAGGGTATGAATGTTATTCTTGCGCGGAGAGATAAGAGCCAGAAGCTTTGCAAGGTTACCGCTATTTTAAGTTACGAAGGCCTTAAACAGATAGAACGCGAGAGCGCTGAATCAGGAGAAATAGTGGCTGTGGCAGGCTTTGAGGAAATAGGCATAGGAGATACTATAACCGATGCCAATAACCCGTCTCCGCTTAACCCTCCTGAAATAGAAAAACCGACTGTTCGGATGATGTTCGGCGTAAATAAAAGCCCTTTTGCAGGAAGGGACGGTAAATATGTTACTTCCAGGGCGCTTCGCGAAAGGCTTTTTAAAGAACTTGAGACAAACGTATCTTTGCGCATAGAGGAAACAGACAGCCCGGATACATTTCTTGTGTCCGGCAGGGGAGAATTGCACCTGGCGATTCTGATAGAGACCATGCGGCGTGAAGGTTATGAGCTTCAGGTTTCTCAGCCTGAGGCTATTTTTGTTGAAAAAGACGGGGTGATAATGGAGCCTTTTGAATTTTTAACCATTGAAGTTCCTTCTGAATATCAGGGAGTGGCTATAGAGGAGGTAGGCAGGCGCAAGGCTCGTCTTAAAAATATGTTCCAGGGTTCAAAAGGCGGGATTTATTTTGAATATGAAATTTCAACGCGAGCCGTAATAGGGTTAAAAGCCATGTTTATGACAAAGACACGCGGGACTGCCATAATAAATCATGCATTCGATGAATACGAGCCTATGGATGAGAGTCTTTCTTTTATCAATTCTCATGGTTCGCTGGTGTCTTCTGAAACAGGCATTTCCACATCATACGCTCTCAATAATGCTCAGGAACGCGGTGAATTATTTATAGGCCCGAATGTCGGCGTTTACGAAGGTATGATCATAGGACAGAATTCCAGGCCGGAAGACCTTGATATGAGCCCCTGCAAGACAAAAAAACTTACCAACATGAGGGCCGCAGGTTCTGATGATGCTATTATACTTACCCCTCCCAAGGAAATGACCCTGGAGCTTTCCATAGAATATCTCGGCAGCGATGAACTCTTAGAAGTAACGCCAAAAAGCCTCAGGTTAAGGAAAAAAATCCTGGACCCACTTACTCGCAAACGCTCAAAAAGAAACAAAGAGTCTTAAATGAAGAGAAGAATGTTTATTAAAAATCAGATAATTGTTAAGATAATCTTGATAATTAGTTTATTTTTTTCAACAGTCATTGTTGGGCATTATCTTATATATCTAAAGAAGTCTAAGCAACCAAATGTTATTCTGATTACCATTGATTCCTTGAGGCCAGATCACTTAAGTTGCTACGGTTATAAAAGAAACACCTCTCCCAACATAGATAGTCTCGCTAAAGAAGGGGTAATATTTACTCATGCGATTACTCAGGCTCCTTTTACCGTTAGCTCCGTATCTTCATTTATCACTTCTTCTTATCCTTATATGAATTTAGTAAACCTTGAACAAAAGGAAGTCTATTTAAATACTAAAGTCAGCACTTTACCATTTATTTCAGAACGAAATGGTTATAAAACAGCAGTATTTACTGACCACTTTATTATAGGGCAGCCCGTAGGGCTTAATACTGATTCGGCTAATTTTACCCAAATAAAAAAAAATAGCCCGGATAGACTTACCCAATTATCGTTAAAATGGCTAAGAGAAAATAAAAATCGTAAATTTTTTCTCTGGATATATTATTATGGAGCTCACTATGACTACAAGCCATCTCTACCTTACAGCGATATATTTTTTAATGACGGATTATTTAAAATACATAAAAATATACCTATTTCAACAGGTATCGCAGATGGTATATTCGGGGTTATTCCTAAAAATATAGCCGAAAATAACATAACCGATGTAAATTATTATATTGCTCGATATGATGGTAAAATACGCATTATTGATGATCAGATAGGCCTATTATTACAAGAGGTTAAAAAAATTGATTTAGATAAGAACACAGTAATTATCTTAATAGCTGATCATGGAGAAAGCCTGGGAGAACATAACCTTTATTTTAACCACGGTTATGACTTGTACGATGAATTAATAAAAGTTCCATTAATAATTAGATACCCAAACTCTATGTCCAAAAATAAAATAATAGACTGTCAAGTCCAATTGATAGATGTTATGCCAACAATTTTAGATATTTTAAATATCAAAACAAAAAATATATATATGCAAGGGCGTAGTCTAATGCCTTATATATTAGGAGAAAAATGCTATACCCAAAAATATGCTTTTAGTGAGATAGCAGGATCGATTTTCTGTATTCGGTCAGAAAATTATAAGTTAATTTATGTTGACCGTGAAAGTCTCACAAAAATACCATTGCCACAAATTCCGCACCTCTTGAATTATTACTCTGATGAATATTATCTCTATGATTTAAAAAACGATCATTTTGAGACCCATAACTTAATTTACAATGAGAATATTTTATTCGAAAACTTAAAACAAGAATTAAATAAGTATATAAATAAAGCTAAGTATCAAGCACTCGAAAATAAGAAACCGGTCCAAAAGCATTATATAAAGGATAAGACGATAGGCTACCCCAATGAAGAAACAAAAGAAGAAATGAAAAGTTTAGGATATGCTCAATAGAGAAACAGAAAACAGATTTTATATCTACCGCTGCTTGCCTAAGTTTCTGTACTGTAGCGCCTCTGAAATATGCCCCGCAGCAATATTTACACTGCCAGCATCAAATCTCCAGCTGAATTTTTTCGCCAAATCAGATCTCTCCCAGCTACCTCTTGTATCATTACTTTCTAAATTCAATACTATTTTGTAGGGAAAGTGATATAATTTAAATAGGCATGGTATATTCACATCTTGCAGATGAGCATATAGATAGAGCGGTAGAAAAGCTAGATTTTTAGAAACTATAATGGAGAAAATAATAAGATTTGATAACAGAAGTAGTTTTGCTAAGAGTTTACAAGAAACCTATCTTTTGAAAAATAGACTTCTTATTGGGATAGATGGGGATAAAGGATCTGGCAAGACTAATCTATCTTATTTTCTTGGAGCAGAGTTAATGATAAACGTGATTAATTTAGATGATTTTACAGAATCAAACAGAGGTTGTTTTATAGATGCTATGGATTTATCTAGACTGGAGATAAGAATTAAAAATTTGAATAGAATAGGTTCTATAATTATAGAATGAATCAGAAAAAATATACATATTAAAGTTTCATAAAATACACATAAATACAGCAGAATACTAGAGTGCCTATGGGTTTTTCTTTTTTTTATACAATATTTTTCGGGGTTACATGGATCCTTGTTATCCCTGTTATTTTAAAAGTTATCCCTGTTGGAGCTGAACTTATATGCATATTTGCATATTCTATTATAGGGATTGCGCTGTATTTTTTAATCCCTAATCTGATAACCGCATACCTGGAAGATCAGCAGGAAATAAAACACCAGAAGCGTAATTCAAAAGTTGAGACAAAGAAAAAGTTTTTAGATGAACAGCGCTTGATGAAACAGTACAGGTATCTAAAATTAAATAAAAAAGAGAGTATAATAACCAGCAACATTGATAAGAAAGATAAAATATCCCTCCTTGAAATCGTACATGGCTATACCCCTGAAGCTGCATTACAGATGATCAAAGAATACGAAGATAAAAAAGGCGTTGCTTAACTTGTCCGCCAGTCATTATTTTTGCCCTTAAACCCATTGCCTATCAAAAGTGTGCCAGCTTAAAATATAAAATGCTTTAATAATATAAAAGATATAATATAATCTTTTTATGAACACTGCAGCCGAGATAAGAGATAGTCATTTTAGGAAGTTTTCAAGATTGCCTCCGGAAGAGCAGCTTGCATGGGCGCTTTTAAGTAGTCGGGTTTGTCAAGATCAGTTTTCATTATTGCTTCTGCTATGTGATCCGCGTTAATATCTTCACTCTCTTCGATATCCGCAATAGTCCTTGCTATTTTAAGTATCTTACTATATGCCCTTGCGCTAAAGTTAAGTTCACTCATTGCCATCTTAAGTAAATCCTGCTCTTTTTGGCTTAATCTGCAATACTTACGGATTTGCTTATGGGACATATGAGCATTGCAGAATATGCCCTCATCTTTAAATCTCTCAAGCTGTATATCCCTGGCCTTTTTAACCCGTTCTCTTATCTGGGCTGAGCTCTCGCAAGGCGATATATCTACTAATTCTTTTTATTTAACAGAAGGGACTTCTATGTGTATATCAATCCTATCTAACAAAGACCCTGATATCCTGGAGCGATACTTCTGAATCTCATTAGGCGTGCACCTGCATGAAGATTTAAGGTCGCCGTAATGGCCACACTTGCAACCCCGCGGTACAGAATAGCAACATTTCTCTCATATATACGCT
>JAPLMD010000044.1 GCA_026387235.1 Candidatus Omnitrophota bacterium | reverse complement strand
CACGGTGTCCGCTAAGCCAGCTGGGGCCGTTCGGCGCAGAGAGTGTTTAGCCGGCCGCTCGGTTTACGGCTCGTTTTTTATACTGCAGGTAGTCTTGACAGTATAAAAAACTTCGCCGTAATCCCTTGCGCGCTTATATTCTAAAGAACCAATTATGCCGAAACCTCTCAAATGCGCCTCAGGCCCCAGCCTGGAGGCAGAACAAGAAAGGTTTATTTATTCTTTTATTATAGCTGAAGCTTTTATATCAAACGGATTGGTCCTAACGGCAAGGGAGAAAAGATACGGGTAATTGTTATGCAGGTGACGCATGTAAATAATATCTTCCAGTGTATGCGTTTCATATCAGCCTTTCATCTCGATCTCTGAAACTATTCCCATTTTAACATATATCGGCCGAACTGTCTTCCTTAAAGACGGTAGATTAAAAGCAAATATAACGGCGGCCAGAATGCAGCATAAGCCGCTTATTATCAGCGTATTTGAAACTCCTATCTTGCTTGCCAGCATGCCTGAAAAAAGACTTCCAAAAGGCGCCATGCCCATAAATGCCATTGTGTAAAAACTCATTATCCTGCCGCGTTTATCATCATCTACGATTGTTTGCAATATCGTATTGCTGGCCGCCATCTGCACCATGATACCGAAACCGGAAAAAAATAATAAGACCAAAGAAAACACTAAATTATGCGAAAACGAAAATATCATTACGCTCAGGCCGAATATGCCCGCAGCTATAGGTAACATCCTGCCAAGCGTAATTATATTTTTCTTTGATGCCAGGTATATAGTGCCTGCCAGAGATCCTATGCCAACAGCGCCCATGAGAAAACCTAATGTATGAGGCCCGCCGTGCAGTATGTCCTTTGCGAAAACAGGCATCAACACCGCGTAAGACATGCCCATTAAACTGATAATGCCCAGAAGAAATAATATTGCCTTGATGGGCACAAATCCAAAAGCATAATTAAATCCTTCTCTCAGGTCTTTGAGCATATTGTAATCCGCTTCTTTTTTTTCATTATAGCGCCTCGGAATTTTCATTGCCAAAAGCGAAGCAATAACAGCAAAATAACTTACTGCATTGATAAGAAAACAGACGCCCTCTCCTGCGACAGCTATGAGAATGCCGGCTATTGACGGCCCTATAAGCCTTGCCATATTAAACATCATTGAATTCAACGCAATGGCGTTTCCTAAATTCTCTTTTTCCTCTACCATTTCCAATATAAAGGAATGTCTCGCAGGAATATCAAGGCTGCTAATACACCCTAAAAATACGCCCAAGACTATAATATGCCATACGGCGATATGCCCCGTTAGCGTCAGAAACGCGAGAATAAAAGCCTGAAGCATTGCCAATGTCTGCGTAACCACCAGCATCTTATGCCGGTTATGCCTGTCAGCAAGAACTCCTGTAAAAGGCGCCAGGATAAACGTCGGGATCTGGCTTGAAAATCCTACTACGCCAAGCATGAACGCGGAATTCGTCATCCTGTACACAAGCCAGCTCATGGCTATACTCTGCATCCACGTCCCTGTCAAAGAGATGCCCTGGCCCGAAAAAAAGAGCCTGAAGTTCCTGTATTTAAGCGCTCGGAAAACCATATCTTGTTTTATATATCCATCAATAACTTCTGTTCCAACCTCGACATAATACTAGAATTATCAATAAATCTTGAGATCTTATTAAACCGGTTCATAGAGCCGCGATTATTCTCATGATGAAACGTAATAAATAAATGATCTTTTGCCCTTGTGAGCCCTACGTAAAACAACCTGCGCTCCTCCTCTATCCCGTCTTCGTCGCTCAAAGAAAAACTCACCGGGAAAACGCCGTCGATAAGCCCTATCAGGAAAACCGCATCCCACTCCATGCCCTTTGCGGAATGAATGGTAGAAAGCGTCGGCTGTTTTTTATGTTCCGGTTGATACTGCTTCCCATGAGAATCAGGAAGCTCTATCGCAAAATCGCTCAATAGGTCTTCAAGAGAATCATACCGGTATGAAATCTTTTTTAATGTCTCTAGGTCGTTTACCCTCGCATTCCAATCGTCAAATTTAGATTTCAGGATCGGGCTATAATAATCAAAAGCTGCCTCAAATTTATCTCCCACCCCTGCCTTTTTATCTGAAAGGCTTTCTATCAATAATTTAAACCTCTGGATGCCGTTAGAATATTTAAACCCCTTTTCATGTTTCGCGATAGACCCGGTGTTGATATCTTTTAAAATCTTCCCGCTTGTTTTAGGCCCTATGCTTTCTATCAGCTCCAATGCCCTGTGCCAGGACAGCTCATCTTTAGGATTCACTATTATTTTCAAATGCGCCACGACATCTTTCACGTGAGCGCTTTCGTAAAATTTCATTCCGCCCATCAGATGATAAGATATCCCTCTCTTGTTTAATTCCGCCTGCAGCGCTATTGATATATAACTTGAGCGGAATAACACGCATTGCTTCTCAAAAGGAATGCCTCCATCCTTTAATTCGTCCATCTTTTTTACAATCCACGCGGCCTCTTCGTAGGCATCATTAAAAAACCACATCTGAGGCCTGGCGCCTTTATGTTTCAGGTTGGATATAAGCTGCTTGGCATACTTGCTGCTCATTTCGGAAAGCACGGAATTTGCCGCGTCCAGAATAGGCTGAGTGCTTCTGTAATTCTCTTCCAGTTTGATTACCGAGCATCCTGGAAACATTACAGGAAAATCCATTATATTTTTATGAGTCGCCCCCCTGAAACCGTATATGCTCTGGGCATCGTCTCCGACAATCATGATATTTTTATGGTCCTTGGCCAATAAATAGCTGATATCTCCTTGAAGCTTGTTAGTATCTTGATACTCATCCACCATTATATATTTATATTTTGACGCGACCTGCTTCCTGATGCCTTCATCCTCAAGCAGTTTCTTAAGATAAACCAGCATGTCATCGTAATCCATATAATTTTTTTCCATCTTATATTTAACATATTTTAATTTTACATTTTTTATATACTCGCTGTATTCTGCCAGATGCGGATATTCTTTTTCAATAATTTCCTCTATGGAACCGTGTTTGTTTATAGATATGCTTATTATGTTTCTTATAGTGCCTTTTTTAAGAAATTTCCTGGCCCGCTCAGAAATATTGATATCGCTTGAACACTTGCCCACCGCGTCTACGGCGTCGGATTCGTCTAGAATGGAAAACGCGCTGTCAAAACCCAGGGCCTTTCCGTAATGTTTCAATACCTTATACGCAAATGAATGAAACGTGCCGCCTTCCACCATCGCGCATCTGGGATCATGAGCGCTGGCCCTGGAAAGCATGACCCTGGAGGCATTTCGGGTAAAAGTCAGCAGTAATATGGAAGCTGGTTCCGCCCCGTTTTGAACGAGATTTAATACCCTGTATTCTATAACCCTTGTCTTGCCTGAACCTGCGCCGGCAATAACAAGCACAGGCCCGTCTATTGTCGTAGCAGCTAAAAATTGAGATGCGTTAAGATGCTTTTTTAGATCAATCATATTTGGTTTAATTTTCTAATTATGTTTGTCAACCCCCAGGCTGAGGCCTGAGGCGCATTTGAGAGGTTTCGGCATAACCGGTTCTTTCTCTGCGCCGAACGGCCCCAGCCTGGGGGTTGACAATTATATTATAGGTTTGATTATACCTAACTTTACCAATATTACTATTAATAAAGTATAAGCAACGGAAAATAATATATCTCTCAAAAAATCTTTTCCGGAATACTTCTTTTTTTCTTCAGTATCCTTCTCCATCTTTTCCAGGCCTTTTTGCAATAACACAAATCCCAGGATATTTGTCAGCCAGTAGAAAATAATAAGCGCGTTTAAAAATGACCCTTTGTAAATAAAATTTGCCGCGCAGGCAAAAGCATAGGCTATAGGGAAATTTATAAACAGGTCATTCCACCAGGAAAGAGGAGATAATAAGAATCCTATTGTGCCTAATATTCCGCCGTATAGTTTTTTGTTCATAAATAAAATAGCCCTGCGCCGTTTAAAGCACAGGGCCAAAAGGCAACAACCTCTCCGACAAGGTAGCCGAGCTGCCGAAAGACCGCTCGATTCAGTTGCCATTATTATTTATATCATACAAACCAGCTTGTGTCAAGCTAAACGCCAAAAGAAGTTCCTACTGCCATTGCTGCCTTTATAACAGGGTCTTTTAATCTCACTCTTCTTATGTCACCGACTACTTTAGCTAAATCCACTGCCCTGATATTCCCTGCTTTTAACGTGACTACTTTTCCAAAATCACCTTTAGCTACCATCTCGCAGCCAGCCACTCCAAAGCGAGTAGCGAGAATCCTGTCAAATGGCGTTGGCTCTCCTCCCCTCTGAAGATGCCCCAGAACCGTGACCCTTGTTTCCAACCTTGTTATTTTTTCAATACCGTCGGCTATCTTATCGCCTATGCCTCCCAGCCGGACAGGATCCGTTGAATCTTTGACTATCTTTTTTACAACCATCTTGCCGGCTTTCGGCCTAGCGCCTTCGCTTACAACCACAATGCTGAATCTCTTGCCCCTCTGGTTTCTCTTCAAAACAACTTCGCACACCTTCTTAATATCATAGGGTATCTCCGGCAATAATATAATATCCCCGCCTCCTGCCAGTCCTGAATATAAGGCTAGCCAGCCGGCATACCTGCCCATGACCTCTATAACCATAACCCTGTGATGAGACTGCGCAGTGGTATGAAGTTTATCTATTGCCTGGGTAGCCGTAACAAGGGCAGAATCAAAACCAATTGTCGCGTCTGTCTGCCTAAGGTCACAGTCTATGGTCTTAGGAACTCCTACCAGTTTAACGCCTCTCTTGGACAATTTATAAGCTATATTAAGCGTGCCGTCTCCTCCTATGCAGACTAATCCCGCCAGCTCCATAGCGCAATAATTCTCTACGGCCGTTCCGGAAACATCTTTAAACCTGCCTTTAAAATCAGGGTGCCTGTAAGGATTTGCTTTGTTCGAAGCGCCTAGAAAAGTGCCGCCTAAAGTGAGAATCCCTGAAACATCTCCGTAAGAAACGTTCAGAAACCTGTTCTCTATTAAACCTAAAAAGCCATCCTTTATACCTATAACTTCCATGTCGTAATTAAGGATGGCTGTTTTTGCGATTGCCCTGATAGTGGCATTCAAACCGGGACAGTCTCCGCCGCCGGTAAGGATGCCTATTCTCTTTTTTTTACTTCCTTGCATGCCTCTTGCCTTTTCTTTTTCTCTTTTGATCTGCCCTTCTATTTTTTCTTGTCATTCCCATAATACATTCCTCCTACATGCTTTTTATCGAAACAAGGATGCCTTTAGAATACATTTCCACCCGATAATCATCTATATAACCATATCTTTCTCTGTAGACATTGGGAATATTTATTTCCGTCTCGTGCCAGCCGTTTCTGAGATTATTATATCCTGCGCTGGTGAAGGAAAGTTCTGTTCCTTTGCTGAACGTGCAGAAAAGCTTAAATACCAGGCCGTCTGTCCATTTCTGCTGCGTGCGGTAATTAACCTTAAAAGTATAACCGTTTGATTTACGAACCTTTGATATATTTTCTATAAAAGAGCTGGACGCCAGGCAAAAATCTACGCCCAGAAAAAACAATATCAATACCAGTATTAGGGCATGCTTTACACTGCGCATCTTCTATTTTAAAATTATAATGCGACTTTTGATATTAGTCAAGATTTTTTGAACTTGCTGATAGGAGGAAGGATATTAATAACCGCTTTTCATGTTTATCAATATCCCTTTGCAGTACAGCTCTATCCTGTATTCTCTCAGAGAACCATATCTTTTTTTCATGATATCCGGGATTTCAACCTCTGTCTTATGCCAGCCTTGCTTAATATTGTTAAGGGAAGCGCTTGCGAATGTGAATTCTCCTTCGCTGAATTTGCAATAAACCTTAAAAATAATATTATCGGTCCATTTTTCATGCGTTTCATAATTTATCAACAGGATATAACCGCTCGCTCTCTGTATCTTCATTACACTTTTTATTTCTGCTGAAGACGCAAAGGAATATCCTGAAACAGAACATAACAGAATAATCGCAATAGACACTGAGATTAAGCTATTTTTAACCCCCATACCTACACCCCTTCTCACTATAAAGTATACCCTACAAAACGCACGAAAACAAACCGTAGAAAACCGCTTACTTGGGTAAGATAAAAATGAATTTAGAGCCTTTTCCTGCTTCGCTCTCTATTCTTATGCGGCCTTTATGAAGAACTATTATATCCCTTGCTATAGGTAAGCCTAATCCTGTGCCTTCTTTTTTTTCAGCAATCACCCTTACAAACTTATCAAAAATCTTATCTGCCTGGTCCTGAGGGATGCCGGGGCCGGTATCCTGTATCTCAACCTCTACCTCTCCCTGCATATCTATTATCCTTACAGTCACGCTGCCCTTATCTGTGAATTTAATGGCATTGCCCATGAGATTTATGAAAACCTGCGTCAATTTGTCTTTGTCGGCATTCACATTCAACGCGTTACCAGGGAATTCTTTTACAAGGCCTACATTTTTAGCGCCGGCTAATGTTTCGAATGTCTTTACGATTTCGCCGGCTAATGCGACTATGTCCAGGCTTTCCTTATTAAGTTCCATTTTACCTGATTCTATTTTAGAAAGATCCAGCAAATCATTGATCAGCCTGGAAAGCCTGTTTATTACATTAAAAACGTCTCCCAATATCTCTTTCTGCTTAGGCTGAACCTCCCCCGCAAAACCTTGACCAATATTATCCAGATTGCCTTTTATTATGGTAAGCGGCGTTTTTAATTCATGCGCCACATTCGCCACAAAATCCGATTTCATCCTGTCCAGCTCCTTGAGCTGCGCGTTTATCTTCTCAAGCTCTTCTTTTCTCAGCGCAATTTCTTTCTGCAATTTCTCCCGCTCTGATTTTGCCCTGAATTCCGCTATTGTTTTCCGTATCATTAAGGGTATTGAGTCTTCATACCCTTCTCTCTTCTGCAGATAATCGAACGCCCCTTCCTTTATAAGAGTGGCCACCACCTGCTCATCGCCCTGGCCCGTAATCATAACGATGGGTATTTCTATATTTCGCGCTTTAATCTCTTTTAACGTCTCCAGCCCGCTTTTTTTGGGAAGGTTATAATCTAAAAGCATTATATCGTAAGACCAATTCTCTAGCTTTAAAAGCGCGTCTTCTCCTGATACAAGATGAACAACTTCATATTCAAAGGCATCGTCTCTCTGGAGTCTCTTCTTCGCAATAAGCGCATCCGTAGGATTATCTTCAACCATTAGAACTCTTAATTTTTCTTTTGACATATTTTATGCCTTTGGCAGCGTAAAATAAAACGTGCTGCCCACGTCGACCTCTGATTCCACCCAGATCTTCCCGCCATGGTTTTCAACTATCTTTTTTACAATAGTAAGGCCTGCGCCAGTCCCCTCGTATTCGCCCTTTGCATGCAGTCTCTGAAATATCTGGAATATCCTATCGTAATACTGCTTCTCTATGCCTATGCCGTTATCCTTTATGTAAAATTCATAGGAATCTTTTTTATCAGACCATCCGATTTCAATAACAGGTCTCGCGTCTTTTTTAGTATATTTTACTGAATTTGAAATAAGATTTGAAAATACCTCTGATATCCTTATCTTATCGCATGAAACCTTTGGAAAATCAGGTTTAATTGCAAGCTCTACCTTTCTTTCTTCAAGCGCATACGCCAGATTCTTTTTAACATCTAAAAGCAGCTCATTTAGATCAACGCCCGGTTCTATGTTTTTGATCCTTCCTATGCGGGATAGATTCAAAAGATCTTCTATGAGCCGCGCCATCCTGGTGCTGGAATCAGATATTGTTTTCAGGTATTGTTTGCCTTCATCATCCAGCTTGCCTGAATAATCTTCTACAAGAAGTTTAGCAAATGCCTTCACGCCTCTCAAGGGCTCTTTTAAATCATGAGATACTATATAGGTAAAATCGTCCAATTCTTTATTTTTGCCGGCAAGCGCTTCATTTGCCTCAGCCAATTGAGCAGTCCTTTCTTTGACTTTATTCTCCAGGTTTGTATAAAGGCCTTTCAACTCTCCCGCCATCTTGTTAAACCCGTCCGCCAGCTCTTCTATTTCATCGCCTGTTTTTATGCTAAACCTGTGGTCAAGGTTTCCGCGCCCTATCAATTCAGCCCCTGCGTACAGTTCTTGTATGGGTTTTGTTATAGCCTTGGTAGTGTAAAAAACTACAAACCCAGCTATAAAAGCAACAACTAATATTATAAAAAATATAACGCCATTTATAGCGGTTATTCTGTTTCTTATATCTATTTTGTTCTTCTCTATCTGTTTTAATTCATTATCGGCTTCTTTCTGTAAATCCGCCTTTAACTCATCTTCCAGTTTTACAAGGCTCCATCCTCTTTCTCTTATTATCCTGTCATGACTGTCCATGATATTAAGTATTGCCGTATTAAATTTATCCAAGCTGGATTCTATCTTGCCTGCTAATTCTGCATCTCTATCGAACTCTCCCAAATTCCTATAAGCATTTATATTCTTTTTCATATTAAAATATAATTCCGAATAAAGATCCTTGTAGATCTTTTCCTGATCGCAAAGATAGTTGACAGCCAGTCTTTCCGCGTCATATACCTCTGAGTCAAGCCTGGCCAAAGCCCATTTTGCGGAAATCAACTTGCTAAAAACTTTTTCAGAATCTTTCGCCTGTTTTATCAGCGCATTATTTCTTTCGGACAATTCTGCTATATTTTTTTGCAGATCCGATTTTATCGCAGCTATATCTTCATAGCCTTTTTCCCTGCCTTTAAACACATCTATACCTGAATTGATATTATCCGCGATTCCTTTATCGGCCTCTACAATTTCCTCTAAAAATTTATCCCTGGATCTAAGCCTGGCGTGCGCCTCATAATCCTTGAGTTCCCTTTCAATAGCCTGCCTCATGGCATAATATGAATTTTTATACGCGTCATCTCCTGTAAGCATGTATTTTCCGCTCAATCTCCAGGACTGCGCAACATCTCTTTCTATCTTGGAAATATTGTGGACAGCTGGTATATCCTCTGTTAGGGCGTTGCCTATTCCGAGTTGGGAAGAGATCCTGGCTTTTCTCAAACTGATTGTTTTATCCAGGATATCCATTAGCTCTTTTTCTTTTGCTAAAAGCTCTTCCAGCTGAACCTTTGTATCGCTCTTAAGTTTAACAATAGCCCCTGCCTGAGACCTTATATCGCCTGACAGGCCCAAGAGCTCAGACGCTATTGAGCGCTCTATATCAGAAAGCGAATATCCATAATAGTTTTTATAGTCGCTTATATACTTATCAAGGGCTGAAAGTTCTTCCATAAAAGATACGGGCTCTCCTCCTTTACTTGTAAGCGCGTATAGCATAAGGCTATCGAGAGCGCCTGCAATCTTTGATTTCGCGTCTATGATAAGCTGGGACGCAGGTACATGTTGGGCGCTAACAAGTAAAAGGTCTTTTTCCGAAAGCATTTTATTTTCTTCAAAATCAAAAAGATTGTAAAGATTGTTTCTATATTTTATTTCAAGCCTTGCGACATTCTTAATCAAGCCCTTTGCCTTTAAGGTGTCTTTAAAAACTAACCCTGAAATATTATTTATGCCTCCAGCCAATTCCTTTATCTTTTCAAAAAGCGCCTTTTCATCTTCCATGATAATAAAGTTTTTAAGCCTTGAGATATTATCCTGCATCTCTTTATATGAACGTTCATAGCTTATCTTAAAATTCTCATTAGTGGTTATAAGAAAATTGTTTAATTCCGAAAGGCTGGCTTCCATTGAGATGGCTATCTGATATGTTATCCTGGAGGCTGGCAATTCTTTTGAAAAAACCTGGTCCAGCCCCTTATATACATGTCTGAGGCTGTAGATGGAAAGTGCGCCTAAGAATATTACCAGAAGGAACGTTATAAAAAAACTCAAGCCTATCTTCTTACTTATACGCATGGATAGATTGTATCACACACAATATTTCAGTTCAAGGGCGAATCGTCCGCTAATATTTCAGGTGCAAATCTACGTAACCGGATAGTATTTCCTGAATCTTCCTGGGAGGCAAGATGACAAAATAGTGATCTATTATACAATGCGCCATCTCGTGAGCAAGTATGTTCTCATTTAACTGGGATTCAACGGTATAAATAGTATTTGTCTTGTATATATAGAAAGAAACCGCCTTATTCGGCTCATTAAAAAATTCTTCATATACCTTATTCATATCTTCCTGCCTTTTATATATATTGATTGCCACATGAATCCTCGCAGGATACATGTCAAGTATCTCTTCTGCTTTGTTGAAAATAGCGTCGAATTTATCGGATATCATATCCTCCGTTGAAAGCCCTGCGCTTTTCTTATAAGTCCTTGGGCTGTAAAAATCAGAAAAACCGAGTTTTATGTTCCTATTCACCTTTTTCAAATCTACATCATTATCATAAAAAATAGTGCAAAACTTTGAAGAAAACACGCCCCTATTTTCTTCCTGAGCATAAACCATATTACCGCACAAGCTGATACAAACTATAATAAAAAATATTCTACGCTTCATATTTTAATTTTAAAATGCTCCAGCGCCCTTGACAGATTCTGCTTATCTTTTTTCAGTTCGCCGACTATTCTTTTTATGTCTTCTCTTAAGAGAATTTCCCTGCTTGAGCTCGCGGAAAGCTCTTCTATAAGTTTATCCAGCTCATCAGAAACATCGTTTACTTCCAGAAGCCCGAGCTTAAGATCATGCGTCATCTTGTTTAAAGAGCCTGCCATGTTCTGGAATTGATCCTTTTTCCTGATTTTTAAATCAGAATAAAGCCTGCCGGATCCTATTTCATTTATATATCTTTCAAACCTGTACATCGGGCCCGCTATCCTGTGAGTCATAAGTATTACAACCGCGCCGGCTGCCAGGGCTGTAATTATCGCAGTTATTACCCCGCCGAACAAAAGCCCAGGGAAAATATAATCAGCCGTGCTTTTAATCACGAGCCTGGAATTTTCAAAAGATGTCGTAAGAGCGTGCTTAGAAAACAGGTATAATATTATGCCAAACACGACCGACCCCATTATCACAAGGCCACAGAATTTTACTATAAATTCCGATTGAAATGTCTTGTTTATAAAATATTGCTTTCGTTTATAACCCATATAGATACCCTCCGTGTATTATTTAAAAGCATCCTTTGCAGCGTTTTCATCTATCTTTATATAAGCCTTGTTTTTCAGCTCATTTATCCACGCGTTCATCGCATCTTCTTCTTTCTTCTTCTTTATCATGCCTCTTATTTCATTCTTAACTTTTGAAAAACTCGCGCCTTCTCCGAAATCCCTGCAATAGTCCTCTATCTCATTATCATAAACATGGATTATGCCTGAAATCTCCCTGCTCTTTCTTTCCAGCAACGTCTTTAGAAGCGCCTGTTCCCAGTAATTTTCGATACTCTTCATAAATGCCTTTTCTTTGTCTACGCCCTGACGCTGCGCCTCTTGCAAGAGCACCTCTTTCTCTATAAAGCTCTCCAGGTATTGTTTTCTTCCGTTTTCTGTTTTTATGCGTTCTATTTCATCGTACGAGGCATTTTTAAATTCATACCTGAGATCTCCCGCCGTCATCTTGTATTTATTTATCTGCGCAACGATCTTATTTTCAGCATTGCTATTGCCGGACGAACATCCTGCAATAAAAGAAAACAATGTAACCAACATAAGTAATCTCATTCTGTCCTCCCAAATTTGTGAAACAAATTTGATCCTGAGGCAGCGTAAAGAAATGCGAGCAAAGCGAGCATTTTAGCTGCCGAAGGGCCTATTTTGCGAAAGGGACCCGTTAAAATGAAACGTTGTTTAATATAACTCCTATTATATTCGCACCCCTCTTATGTAATAATTCCTTTGAGTTATCTAAAATATTCTTTGGGGTTTTATTGTTTTCAGCTATAAGCACTACGCCGTCGCAAATATTTAATAATGTCGCCGCATTTGCAAGGAACGCGACAGAAGGCGCGTCAAATATTACCTTTGAAAATCCCGTACTTGCTTTTTCCAAAAAAAGCTTTGCATTTTTTGAAGAAATAGATTCAACAGGTTTATAAGAGCTGTCTCCGGAGGTAACAATAGATAAATTGTCAATCCCGGGATATTTAACGATACTGTCGAAATCCGCTTCTCCTGAAAGGTAATTAGCAAACCCTATGTCATTATTCATATTGAATACAGTATGAACTCTCGGCCTTTTCATATTAACATCCACAAGAAGCACGCTTTCTCCGCTATGCGCTATCATTATCGCTAAATTTACCGCGCTGATTGTCTTCCCTTCTTTCAGCGCGGAACTTGTTATAACTATGCTTTTCGCAATAGAACCGGCATTATTCAATGAAAACAACAGTTTAGCCCTTATTGAACGATACGCCTCGGAAGCCATGCACACTGGATTCTTTTCAACCACCCTGTCTATATCTGCCTTCGTCTTCAAATTTTGCCCGTCCGGCTTAATTTTAGGCACAGAACCCAATACAGGTAATTGAAGCAAAACCGCTATGTCGTCTGGATTTTTAATCGCGCCGTCATTGGGTTTTCTGAAAAAAATTATACTGCTCCAGCCGGCAATACCCAATATTACAGAAACTATTATGCTCAACCTTTTATTAGGCCCGACAGGTTCCGCAGGAACGTCTGCAAAATCCTGCACTCGGCTATTGTTTGTTTGTATGCGGCTCAGATTAGAATTGACATACACCCTGGCAAATTCATTTGCCATGCGGCTGGCTTCTTTAGGATCCTCGTCCTCTACGTTTATCCTTATAACCCACGTGCCTTTTACAACATCTACTTTTAATTTTTTAAGCAGGTCTCCTATAGGATCTTTTTCCGCATTGAACGCCTCTTTATTTCTTAGCCCAAGGTTTTTTATAACATGGTACGCGGCGCGCCTGGATTTTATTATTTCCCGCTGCGTTTCTATATAGGCCTTATAGGCAAAATAATCTGTTTTTCTTGATTTTAAAATATCTTTCGCTCCTAAGCTTTCCGGATTTACTATATCCAAAACAACAGTAGAGCCGGCTCTATAGAGAGGTTTTTGTTTAATACTAATCCATGTAATCAGGCCAACAGCTATCAAGAATAATAAGGCTATAAGCCATTTTTTACGCATATATCTTTTACTTATCAGCTTTTTATAAGAGCTAATGCCTCTGCCCTAGTCTTATGATTTTCCTTAAAAACGCCTCTTACTGCGCTTGTAACAGTAAGAACGCCCGATTTCTTAACGCCTCTCATGCTCATACATAGATGTTCTGCTTCTATAATAACCATAACTCCCATCGGTTTTAATTTTTTCATTAATATTTCAGCTATCTCGGTAGTAAGCCTTTCCTGGACCTGCAATCTTTTTGAAAGGATCTCTACGACCCTGGCTATCTTGCTTAATCCCGTAACCCTGTTATTTTTAGGTATGTAAGCAATGTGGGCTTTGCCTATAAAGGGCAAAAGATGATGCTCGCACACGGAATATAAAGATATGTCTTTCAAAAGCACTATCTCATCGTGCTTTTCAGCCAAAAGCACTTCCAATTCTCTTGCGGGATCTTTAGAAATACCGCTGAATATCTCAGCGTACATCTCAGCCACTCTCTCAGGCGTTTTCTTAAGGTCATCTCTGTCCGCATCCTCCCCAACGCCTTCCAAAATCATCCTCACTGCTTTTTTAATCTTATTCTTATCCATACAGCCTCCGTAAGTTATGTCTTCACTTATTTACCGATACAAAACTCTGAAAATATCTTATCCAGCGTTTCGTCTGTTATTGTCTGGCCTGTTATTTCTCCAAGACTTTCTATAGAAGATCTTACATAAACGCTTGTGCAATCCATGAATAACCCGCTCTTATGCGCCGCCATAGCTTCATTTATATCTGAAGCGCAGCGCCTTAGAATATCCAATTGTCTTTCATTTGAAGCGCCTATAAAACCTGCTCCCGGAGCCTTGCCTTTCCAAACTATATCTTTGATTCCGTCTTCCAGATTGTCAACGCCTTTCAGATTCAAAGCAGATATATGCGCAAAATAACTCTTTGGAAAAAATCTTTTAACCTTTTTAATATCCAATTTTCTTTTGAGATCTACCTTATTTATAACCACTATCGCTTCCTTACTATTATCCCTTATTTTCTTTATTATATCCACATCATCTTTATTCAGCCTCCTGGACCAATCCAGAACCAGTAAAATCAAATCTGCGTTTCTTAAATAAATGCGGCTTCTTCTTATGCCTTCTTTTTCTACCAAATGGTCTGTATCAGTTATGCCTGCCGTATCCACAAGCGTCACAGGAATCCCCCTGATATTTACAATCTCTTCTATTGTATCCCTTGTAGTTCCAGGAATATGCGTAACAATAGATCTAGATTCCTTTAATATGGCATTCATGAGACTGGATTTGCCTACGTTAGGGCTTCCGCATATGACTGTTTTTATACCCTGCCGTAAAATCCTGCCCTGATTAGAATTCGAAACAAGTTTTTCTATCTCATTTTTTATAATATTCAATTTTTTAAAGATCCTGCTTATTTTAATGCCCCGCAGGTCATCTTCTGAAAAATCTATAGAAGCCTCCATGTGGACATATATTTCAATCAGCTTTTTCCTTATCTCATTTATCTTTTTGGAAAAAAGGCCTTCCAGATTATTCAACGCAGATCTCAGCGAAAGTTCTGTTTTTGCCTTTATTATATCCAGAACTGCCTCTGCCTGAAGTATATCTATCCTCCCGTTTAAAAATGCCCTTTTAGTAAACTCTCCCGGCTCTGCAAGCCTGGCCCCATTAACCAAGCACAAATCCATTATCTTTTTGAGCGGCGCTATGCCGCTATGGCAATTTATCTCAACCACATTTTCCTTAGTATAACTTCTCGGTGCCCGCATAACAGTCAGTATCACTTCATCCACAATTTTGGTGTCTTGGTGTCTTGGTGTCTTGGTGTCTTTTTCTATAATATGACCGTAATGAACCGTATACGTCTTGAATTCCGAAGGTTTTTTACCCTCTTTAGACAGAAATATTTTATCCGCAAGTTCCAGGCTTTCCCTGCCGCTTAAACGGACAATCCCTATGCCGCCTTCTCCTATAGGCGTTGAAATCGCCACAATCGTATCATTTAAGTAAATATTACTCATAACAGCTTCGCTATGTTACATTTTTAACCGCGCCATTGCCTCGCCGACAATAAACAATGAACCGGTAACTAATATTAAATCATCTTTATCCGCAAGCCTCAATGCCTTCTGCATAGCTTCTTCTATATTGCTGCTTTCTTCAAGGCCTGGCCTTGAATTTCTAAAATTTTGTTTTAACCTTGATACATCTTCTGCCCTTGGATTGTTCTTTGCTTGAGTCAGAATTATTATATCACTGATTATATCTAAAACGCTACTCACGCCTTTTATATCCTTGTCGCTTGATATCCCAAATACGCATATCAACTTCCTGTAACTGAATAGTTTCTTTATGGAATCTGCCAATGCAGTCGCGCTGACTAAATTATGAGCTCCGTCTAAAACTATGTATGGACTTCTCTGGATTACCTGCAATCTCCCGGACCAAGATACCTTCTTTAACCCTTCTCTTATATCGTTTTCTCTTATATTAAACCTATCCGGATCCATAAGCTTAAGCATGCCTATGCCGATAGAAGCATTTTCAATCTGGTGGACACCTATTAAACTCACTTCCAGATTTTTATAAGAATACTCGGGCCCTTTCAAATCAAAAACCTGGCCTTTTTCACCTGAATTTAAAATAGAATATTTAATATCTTTTCCAATCTCGTATAATTCAGCATCTCTTTTAATGCAAACTTTTCTTATGACATCCATTGCTTCTGTTTCCTGAGAAGCGCTAACAACTAAACTATGCTCTTTTATAATTCCTGCCTTTTCATACGCAATCTTGGCCAGAGTATTGCCTAGTTTATCAGTATGTTCCAAGCTGATATTTGTTATTCCGGATACTAAAGGCATTGCGACATTCGTCGCGTCAAGCCTTCCTCCAAGGCCTACCTCCAAAACCGCTATATCAACTTGTCTTTTTTTAAAATATAAAAAAGCGCACGCTGTCAAGATCTCAAAAAAAGACGCCTTGCCCAGAGTCCTATGTTCTCTGAAATTTTCCGCAACAGGTTTTATTTCTTTTAAGATCTCATTAACTTCTTCTTCGCCTATCATGCCTTCAAATTCTCTCGGACCATCCGGCCCGTCATTAAGTATTCTTATTCTCTCCTTGAAATCAACAAGGTGCGGAGAAGTATACAGCCCAACCTTATACCCGGCTTCTTTTAAGATATAAGCTGCAATAGCGCACGTAGACCCTTTGCCCTTAGAGCCTGCGACATGAATAATATTCAAATCTTTATGAGGGTTGCCTAATTCCTCTAAAATAGCGTTCATCCGCTCCAGTTTAAATGCAGAAGCATATTGGTATTTGGGTATCTTTTCGAAATTTATGAAGGAGTTAATATAGTCTATAGTATCTCTGTAATCCATAATAAACTTTAATGAAGCAGGATGGGACCTGAGGCACCTCAGAAAAGTTTCGGCATTAATAGCATTCTTAATACTAAGTGCGCAAGGAATTACGGCGAAGTTTTTATACCGTCAAGACTACCTTCGGTATAAAAATGAGCCGTAAACCGTAGCGCACGGCGAAACTCTTTCAGTGCCGAATGGCCCCAGCCTGCTTCATTTTTATCAATGCTTAAAATGCCTGACGCCTGTAAGAACCATGCTTATACCTGCGTCATCGCATGCTTTTATTACATACTCATCGCGGATAGAACCGCCTGGCTGGATTATACTCGTTATGCCTGCTTTCTTGGCTTCTTCTATAGCGTCTTCTTTAGGAAAGAACGCGTCACTCGCGCATGTAGCGCCTTTAGAAAGTCCTTTGGATTTCATTATGGCGATAACCATTGAATCAACCCTGGACATCTGGCCCGCTCCTATCCCTACGGTCTTAGTGCCCTGTGACAGGACTATTGCATTTGACCTTACATGTTTCACTATTTTCCAACCGAAAAGCAAAGACGCTGTCTCTTCCTTTGTAGGTTTCTTCTTCGTAACCACCCTTAAATCTTTTTCTTCTATATGAAAAACATCTCTATCCTGTATCAAAAGCCCGCCTACAACCTTTTTAAGATCATAATCTTTTTCTATTCCTTTCAATTCTCCCGTTTCTATTAATCTCAAATTCTTCTTTGCCATTAAAATATCCAGGGCCTTTTTTTCATACGAAGGCGCAATAATGCACTCTGTAAAACCGGCATTGATTATTGCCTCGGCTGTTTTAAAATCCACCTCTCTATTAAGGCCTACTATGCTTCCAAAAGCGGAAACCTTATCGCAATCCAAAGCATCATTATATGCGTCCGCCAATGTCTTATTACTTGCCGCACCACAGGGATTCGTATGTTTTATAACGCTCGCCGCAGGTTCTTCGAATTCTTTTACTATTTCAATCGCTGCGTCCAGGTCTATTATATTATTAAATGACAGCTCTTTACCGTGAAGCTGCCTGGCATTGGAAATACCTGCCGCATTCACATTTTTATCTTTATAGAAACCCGCCTTCTGATGAGGATTTTCTCCATATCTCAACCCCTGCACCTTGTAAAATTTTAATTCCAATGTTTCAGGAAAATCTTCACCCTCCACCTTTGACTCTTCGCCGCCAACCTGTTTTTTCAAATAGTTATAAATTGCCGCATCATACTTTGACGTCTTTTCAAACACCTCCACCCCTAGCCTGAAATGCAATTCATCGGAGATCGCTCCGTCATTTTTCTTTAATTCTTCTATCACATCTCTATACCTATCAGGATTGCACACCACCACAACATCTTTAGAATTTTTTGCTGCTGAGCGCAGCATGCTTGGCCCGCCTATATCTATATTCTCGATCGCCTCTTCTAATTTCACATCGGACTTGGCGACTGTTTTTTCAAAAGGATAAAGATTCACTACAACCATATCTATCAGGCTTATATCATGTTTTTTAATCTGCTCCATATGTTCTTTTTTATCCCGGATAGCCAGCAGCCCGCCGTGAATCTTCGGATGCAATGTCTTTACTCTGCCGTCTAACATCTCCGGAAATCCAGTGTGGTCTGACACGGATTTAACAGGTACGCCCAAGCCCGCTATAAGTTTGGCTGTACCGCCTGTCGATAATATCTCTACTTTAAATTCATTCAACACCTTTACCAGTTCTTCTAATCCTGCCTTGTCTGAAACGCTTATAAGCGCCCTTCTAATCTTCCGCATTCTTCCTCCAAAATTTTGTGAAACAAAATTTGATGTTATACATTAAAACGGATGTTTAACATATCCCCATCTTTAACAATATACTCTTTCCCCTCTATCTTTAACAATCCTGCTTCGCGCACCTTCTGCATATTGCCCTCAAATTTTACGAAATCTTCGTAATTCACGACCTCTGCCCTGATAAAACCCCTTTTTATATCAGAATGTATCTTGCCCGCGGCTTCTATTACGCTCAAGCCTGATTCCAAATGCCAGCCTGTAGTATCTTTGTCTCCTGCCGTAAAAAATGTAATAAGATTCAATTCCCTGCATATTAATTTTGACATATTCTCCCTGAAATTATACCCGGAGCCCATCTCTTTGGAAAATTGATCGCGTTCTTCCGGATTTAATTCCAGAAGCTCGAGCTCTGTCTTGCCAAAAAACCTTACATGCCTCATGCCAATTATAGAACAGTATTCTTCAGTTGACTTTACCTTATCTTCAGGTTTCCCTTCTTCAAGGTTTATAACAACAATTATGGGCCTGAGAGTTATAAATGAAAAACCGGAAAAAAGTTTCAGTTCGTCCCTGGCTAGCCCTATATTGCGTAAAAGTTTTGAATTTTCAAGAGAATCCTGGCATTTCTTTAACAGCCTCGTTTCCCCTTCCGCATCAGTCTTCATCTTCATTCTTTCTTTCTCTATCCTGGTAATCCTGGACTGTATTGCCTCAAGGTCAGAAAGTATGAGATCCGTTATATAGCTTTCCAGGTCTTTTTTAGGGTCTTCGTTGAAAAACGCGTTTGCCACGCATATAAAGAGGTCTATGTCATGCAGTTTGGAATACTCTTTACCCGTAAAACCAGTTGCCAGGCCTATATCCAGAAAAGCTGTTTCAGGATAAACCTTTTTCTTTGAAGAAAAGATATCGCTCAGCTTTTCTATGCGCTGGTCCATGAATTTAAGCATTCCTATATCGCCGGTAATATTGGCAGACTGCAGCAGGACTTTAAATATGGTTGTTTTACCGGACTGCGCCGGGCCGATTATGCCTATTTTCATAATATCATTTCCAGTTTATGCGGTTCTAAGGCGGGCTATGACTTCAAAAATTTCGCCTTCTTTAGCTTTTTTATCTTCTACTCTTATCTTTATCTTAACTGCCTTTGGCAGGCCAACGCCTGAGGCTTGATCAGAATTCCAGGTATCTAGCCATATCAACCCATCAAAATATGAAAATTCCAGCTCTGAAATGTTTTCACTTAATATGTCGCTATGGCCATAGGTTGTAAAATCATAATCCGGGTCTATTTCATCATTGCGCATAAGAAGCCTTTTAGCGCCATCCAGCCAGTATTCCACTTCGCTAAGTTCAAATACGCCTGGGCCCGTAGAAACAAAAGAAACAAAACTGACCTTGTTCTTATCTCCTGTAAATTTACAAAGAGGACTGCTGTTAATTACCGCCTGGCTTGTCTCTGAGCTAATCCTGGAGATGGCGCTTCTCGCATTTTGATAACGCTCGCTTCTAGTCTCGCCCTTCTGCCAGGATTTTGAAGCGCTTCTGAAAATTGTAAACGTAGAAGTAACTATCATTGCCAATATCGCAAGTGAGATTAATATTTCAACAAGTGTAAAACCCTTATATAAGACTGCTTTCGTGGGTACACCAGGACACCAAGACACCACGACACTTGTGTCCTTGTGTCCTTGTGTCCTTGTGTCCTTGTGCTCCCATGTATCTTTATTGCTTAGTGACATATGTAATAAAATCTTTGGATCTTGCGGTATTGCGTTCAGGCCAGCTGACAGTAACTACAACCTTTCTCATATCATCCTGCGATTCCACTCCTTCAAGCGAAACATTATCTATTTTTATAGCCCACTCAAAATCTCCGTCCATTCCTGAAAGAGGTATTTTCGGAGGGAGTTCTGCTATTGCGTCAAATCCTGCCAGTTTTACGTCTTCTATCTTATTCTGGGCCAGAAAAGACGCCTTTGTCATCATGCCTGCGCGCTGTGATGCCCTTAAACCAATAGGAAATATCTGCAGCACTCCCACCAAACCAACAGCCAATACGGCTATCGCGATAATTAATTCCAGCAGTGAAAAACCTTTTTTGTTCATTTTTATTCGATAAGTTTTGCCAGCGAAAATAGCGGCATAAACATCGAAACTACGATAAATCCAACGACAAGGCCCATAAAAACTATAAGAAGCGGTTCAAGAAGAGATGTAAGGCCGCTTACTGCCACATCTACCTCGTCTTCAAAATTATCCGCGATCTGTATCAGCATCTTGGCCAAATCCCCTGTTTCCTCGCCTATAGAAACCATCTTTGTGACAAGCGGCGGAAAAGCCTTGCTTGCCTCCATAGGCCCAGATACGCTTTCTCCTTCTTTTATGCTGTCCCGCACTTGCATAACCGCCCTGGCAATGAATTCATTGCCTATAGTATCTCTCACTGTCTGAAGCGCGGCAAGTATCGGAACTCCGCTTGAAAGCAGCGTTCCCAGCGTCCTTGAAAATCTTGCAACCGCAATCTGCTGTATTAAATTCCCTACAACAGGTATGTGCAGTTTCATCTTATCAACTATCAATCTTCTGTCAGGATTTTTTACAATCGCCTTATATATCGCGATCACGGCCACAGGCAAAAGAGGTATAAGAAACCATATGCGCCTTGTAATCTCGCTTATAACTATCAATATCTTAGTAGGAATAGGAAGGCTCCCTCCTACCTCTGAAAACATGCTTGTAAACGTAGGGATTACAAACACCATCAACATGATAAGTATAAGCACCGCGACTATCATGACAAACATAGGGTACATGAGCGCTGATTTTACCTTATCCTTCAGTTTCTGCGTCTTATCCAGAAACTCAGACAGGCGCTTTAGTATATCCTCAAGCATGCCTCCGAGTTCTCCGGCCTTTATCATATTTATGTAAAAATCCGGAAACACTTTCGGAAAGTGCGCCAGGGCCTCTGAAAAGTTGGAACCGCTTTCCACTTCATCGGCTATTGATTTTATAACGCCTTTCAAAGTTCCTGTTTCCAGCTGATCCTGCAATGTCCTGAGGGATTTTACAAGAGGTAGGCCTGCTGCTATAAGCGTGGATAGCTGTCTAGTAAATAAGACGAGAGATTTAGTGCTTACCTTTTTCTTGAGGTCTAATATTACTGAAAATTTCGAAAGGTCCATCGCTCATCTTTTTACAACAGTATCATTTATTTCTATGCTCATGCCTTCTGTCAAATCTTTTATGTCAGCCGCGGCAATCCTGTCGCGCGCCTGTATAATTTCTACTGAGCCAAGAAATGTATCTCCTCTGTAAACATTAAACTTATTCCCTATGCCAATACCGTCCTGCCTGCCAAGGTCTATGACTACAAAATTATGCTCCTTATTAATCGTAACAATCCTGCCTTTTAACTCCGTATTCTCGCCTATCCGTTCCAAAGAAGGGGTCGTAAGTTTAGCTGTCTTCTGCGCGACGATTGGAGGGAGATCTACTTCTTCGGGGCTATGATACGTCTCTGCCCTTATTTCCCCAGGCCTGGCCGCATTTTCCTGAAGCGCGATCTTGAATTTATCTATTTCCCGATTCTTATGCTCTATATCGCTTTCGAGCCTGGCAAGGTTTGTTTTCATATTTTCTTTCTCAGCCAAAAGGTTATTGTATTCTTTCGCTATCCCCTCGAATTCTGATATTTTGAATCTAAGCGCGCTATTCTCCATTGCAGTCTTTTCAGACATTGCCTTGTCGTTTTTATTCGCATCCTTTTCTTTCAGCAGGTCGCTGCTCAGAATCTGCGCGACCTGTTCGGAATTTCTCAATCTCTGGTCAATCGCATTCTTCTCTTCCTGCAACTTGGCCAGCCTTAAATCTCTATCCATGCATTCAGCTTTTAATCTGGATACCTCTCGATCTTTCGGGGCCATATCGTTTTTTAAACTATCTATCTCTACTTCTAACCCAACTTTCTGTTTAAGAAGGTTGGCAACAAACATATCCGATTCCATTTCCTTCAATCTATTCTCAAGGAACGCTTTTCCTTTTTTAACGCTAGCGAGATCCCTCTTCAGGGAATCTCTTTCGCCGACCGCTGCCTCGCGTTCAGACTTCAGGGTGGAATGACTTGCCTCCAGGGTGTTAAATTTCTCTTTTATGGCCTGCAATTTCGAATTTAATTCTGTTTTTTCCTTGGTTGCCAGGGTAAGTTCCGTATTCAGCTTATCCATGGTAGTCTTGAATAATTCTTCCAAATTCGTATATTCATTATAGAGTTTTTCCTTTGAAAGAAAAAACCAAGCCGTGCTGAAACTGCTTAACACCACCAATCCTACCAATATCCATAGTATTGACCGCAGTGTTTTATCCATAGATTTATCTCCAAATTTGCGAAGCAAATTTGATCCCGAGCCGCTATTGCGCCCGCAAATACGCGGCGAGGGACCTCATACTTTTCTATTTATTATACCACAAATTCTTTTTTGAATAAATACTAATAATTGTTTTGGCGTAAAAATCATGCTGTTCAAATCTTCAAAGATCATATAAACGCTCGGCACCAGGAAAAGCGTCAATATCGCAGAAGACGTCAGTCCTCCTATAACAGTTATAGCGAGAGGAGACCATAGATTTGCAGATTCGCTCCTGTCAAAAGCCATTGGGACCAGTCCGAGTATCGTAGTGGATGTTGTCATAAAAATAGGCCTGAATCTATCTTCGCCGGCTATTATAGCTGAACGCAGTATTTCCTGATATTTATCCGTTCTTGCGCCGTCTTTTTTCGTTCTTAAAAAATTAATGCGGTCGACTAAAATGATTGCGTTATTTACAACTATCCCCGCCAGCATTATAGCGCCGATAATAACGCCTCTTGATATAGGTTTATGGGAGATATAAAGCGCTGAAACTACTCCTACTATCGCAAGAGGCACTGAAAAAAGTATTACAAAAGGCTGAGTAAATGATTCAAACAAAGCCGCCAGCACCATAAAAACCAATAATAATGTTATCCATAAGACGCCCGGCATCTGAACATACGGAGACTTCAGCAAAAAAGGGAACGCGGATAACTCTTTTTCACTCTTTATATTCCTTTCATAGTCTCCGCCTACCCTCCAATAATAATCTTTGGGGAATTCCATATCTGCCAGGCTCGCTTTCACTTTTTCCACTGCCTTCTGTAAAGACCCCTTTGAAACCATCGCAGTGATGTGCACAACCCTTGTTTTATTTTTTCTTATGATCTCGCTCATGCCTATATCAGGCACAAAATCCGCAATTTGTTCTAAAAGTATAGGTTCTCCTTCAGAAGTATATATTGTAAGCCGCCTTACATCATCCAGCTTTTCCCTGTATTTTTTCTGCAGCCTGGTAACGGTCTCTATCTCTCTTGCTTCAGTATGAAAAAGCGTGGCCCTCAACCCTCTTATTTCTCCGTGCAATGTCTCTGCCGCTTCCTGGGTCGTAAACCCAAATGAACCTGCCTGCTGTTTATCTATTTTTATAAGCCACTCCGGCCTGCCGCTTATCCTGGACATCCTGATATCCTGAAGACCGTCTATACTGCCAAACCTGGTAGCTATTGAAATGGCTGTCTCTTTTAATATCTTATAATCATACCCGTATAAATCCAGGGTCAGTTCCTTCAAGCCGCTTTCTTCCAATTCCGAAAAATATATGAAACCTCCCTTATACCGCCTCGCCACTGCATCTCCTTCTAACCGTATAGCGTCCATTACTTCCTTTGTAGAGCTGGCTCTATTCCTTACAGGTACTAATTTAACATATATCTTAGAAGACCATGGTTCAACTCTGGAGGTAAAAGTCTTTATCTCTTTTATTTTAGAAAGCCTTTCTTCCAATTCCTTCACCATCTTATCAGTAACATCTAATTTAGCGCCGGGCTCAAGTTCAACAAATATTGTAAAACGGCCTTCCTCTGCCTCTACCATAAATTCTTTATCTATTTTTATTCCAAAAAACACCGCAACGCTTAATGCCAAAAACGCAACGGCTATCAATAGATACCTGAACCTAATAGCCATGACCAGGCCTTTTCTATATAAGCCTTTTATTTTAAGGGCTGCGCTCTTATTTGACACCTTTTGTTCTTTTTTTTCTATTGGCTTACGCGCCATCTGGCTCAGTAAAGTAGGTACCAGGGTCATAGCCACGAATAAACTTGTCAATAGAGAATACGTAACTGTAAAAGCAAGCCCGCTCCACAGCATCCTTGTTTCTTTATTCACAAATACAAACGGAAGAAATACTATTACGGTAGTTATGGTAGACGCGATTATTGCCAGCCCCATTTCCGAAGCGCCTTCTATTACCGCGTTTTTATCCTTCTCTTTCCAGCCGGGTAAAGGCAGAAGTCCTGATCTCTTTTTATCAACATTATCAAGCACTACTATTGAATTATCCACAAGCATGCCTATGCCGAGCGCAAGGCCGCTCAAAGTCATTACGTTCAATGAAAGCCTTTGAAAATACATAAGGATAAAAGTAAACATGACTGAGATCGGTATAGTAATACTTATTATAAAAGTCGGCCTCAGATCCCTCAGCGTTATCAGAAGTATCAATATAGAAAGAAACGCGCCGCTTATAAGAGAGCTTTTCACAGCGTCTATCGCATCGTTTATTACATCCGCCTGATTAAGCGTCGTCTTTATATAGATATTTCTATCTATTATATTTTTAATCTGATTGAGCTCTTTTTTTATCCCGCCGACTACCTTTATAGTATTGGCTGTGGATTCCTTCTGGATATATATTGAAACTACAGGCTCTATATCGGTCCTGGCATAGCTTGAAGGTTCCATAAACGAATCTTTTACAGTCGCAACATCCTTAAGTTTAATCACAGAACCCTGCGGAGTAACGCTCACGCCTATATTTTCTATATCCTTAACGCTTTCAAAAGTCCCTAAAGCCCTTATCAGATATTTATTCTTTCCCCTGGGGAGATCGCCCAGAAGAAGGCTGAAATTATTCGAGCCCAATGAACTCACTACGTAATCTATCGGCACGTGATGCGCCTGAAGCCTGGCCTGATCTATCTCAACAAGGATCTTCCTTTCCCTTCCTCCGTACACATCTACGTTTGCCACGCCTTCTACCCTTAAGATCCTCTCCTTAATCTGTTCATCAACGACCCTTCTCAATGTTTCTACCGTATGAGCTTTGCTGGTAATCGCGAGTATCATTACAGGAGTGTCGGATTCCTTGTATTGGGCTAATATTGGTTTTTCAATTTCCTTGGGGAGCTTATCTTTTATCTTGGAAAATTTTTCTCTTGTTTCCAGCGCGGCAAAATCCATATTAATGCCAGGCTCAAATTCAAGCCATATCCTGGACTCTCCTGCCTTTGACGTGGAATAGATGTTTTCAAGATGGGTAACCGTAGACACAGCTTCTTCTATCGGTTTGGTGACCATGCTCTCAACTTCCTGGGGAGGCATGCCGCCCCTTACTTCCACTATTATACTTATATCTCCGTAGGAAATATTGGGTTTTAATTCAACAGGAAGTCTTATAAGAGAAACAACGCCTACAATAACAACGCCTATAAAAAGCATGGTTATGCTTACCGGCTTATTGACTGAATAACTCGAAAGGCTCATTTTAGTTCATACCATCTTCCAGGCCCGAGCGGCCCTTCTGCTTTTAAAAAACCTTTATCCATGAGATATTTTAAATCCCGCGCCGCAGTAGGCACTGATATCTTAAATAAATCCGAGTACTCTTTTCTTGTGATTCTTCCGGAATTCTTTATATGTTCCAACAACTGAACCTGTCTCCTGGTAAGATCCGGGCCTTTTGGTTTTTCCAGGGCCAAGGCCTTTGAAGGCATTGCTACTATATCCATTACAGGCTTTGGCTCAGACTGTGTTATCGCAGCAGGTTCCGGTTTAACCGGTTCAGGCATAACAGATACTGCGCTAGGCGCAACTTTAGGTTTTCCTCTCTCTAACCACGCTGCGGTTGTAACATAAAGCGCCGGTATTACAAAAAGCGTCAGGAAAGTGCAGACAGTAAGGCCGCCCATTACGGTTATTGCCATAGGGGCCTGGAGTTCAGAACCTTCCCCAAGGCCAAGCGCTAATGGGAGAAGCCCTAAAACCGTAGTGAATGAAGTCATCATTATAGGCCTTAATCTGTTTGACCCGGCCTGGATTACCGCTGTTATAAGATCTTTACCTTCAATTCTGAGATTGTTTATTTTATCTATCAAAACAATCCCGTTATCTACTACGACTCCGCCAAGCGTGATTACACCCAATATAACAATAACGCTGATAGGTGTATGCGTTAAAAATAAAGTCCACGAAACGCCTATTAAAGATAACGGCAGGGTAAACATGATAATAAAAGGCTGCCAGAATGATTCAAATTCGCTAGCCATGATCATATACACGAGAAGCACTGAAAGTATCAAAGCAAACATCAAACTTAAAAACGATTCTTTCATTTCCTGATTTTCTCCGGCGAGCTCGATTGTAAAATCCTTTTCAACCTGTTTCGCTGCCTGTTTCTTGATATCAGCGTGTCTGGCCATTATAGAATCTATCATCTTATTAACGTCATATATTACTTTATCAAGAGGCCTGCCCGTAACATTCGCCGTCATCAATATTACCCTTTGCTGATCAAGCCTTTTTATCTCGCTGGGCCCGACTCCGTGAGAGATGTAAGCAACCTCTGAAAGCGGGACATCTATCCCTAGAGGCGAATGGATTAATATATTCCTGATACTGGAAAGTTTTTTTCTGTCTTCCGGCCTTAATCTTACCTTTATGTCTATCTCTCTTCCCTCTTCTTTAAACTTTGTGGCAGTAACTCCTTTAACAGCAACATGCGCTGCCTGAGATATTGAGCCTACCGAAAGATTATACAAAGCAGCCTTGTCTTTAATAATATTCACCTTTGTCTCAGGCGCAGGAGGCGCAAGGCTGGTTCTTATTCCATAGGCCCCGGGTATCTTAGCTAAACCAAGACGAAGCTCTTCGTAAAGTTTTTTTGTAAAATTAAGATCGTGGCCTTTTATTTCTATTACTATAGGCGCGCTGCCCATCAACGCGCTCTTAAAGATGCTTTCCTGTAAAATATATTCTACTTCCGCGCCTTCCAGGTTTTCCTTATCAAGCTCTTTCTTAAGATTCTGTATTATCTGGGAAGTGCTTAATTTACCTTTTTCTTTGCCTTTTTTAAGATTAACGATGATGTTAGCCTGATGCGAACCAAGAGTCTCAACTACATCTCCCATCGTTTTTTCTTTGCTGGAGCCGATAGTAACCGCTACGCTATCTACATCCTTATTATTTAAAAGCTTTTTTTCTATCTTTTTAATGGCCGAGTCTGTTATTTCAAGTCTTGCGCCAGTCATAAGATTTACTTTCATCACAAATTCGCGCTGGTCTATCTTAGGCATAAACTCCTGATTAAGAAACCGGAATATTACCATGCTGAATAAGAATAGGACAATAGCTCCGGATATTACCAGCCATTTATTTTTAAGCGCAATCGGTAAAGATTTGCCATATGCAGTCCCCATCCACTTGACTAATTTGAGCTCTGAACCTGTACCCATAGGCGCTTCTTCGCCAGAGCCGGGTTTTTTCTTTTTCCCGATGGTTACAAATAAAGGGATCAATGATAAAGATACGTACAGAGAAGCCATAAGAGAGTATGTAACAGTTATTGCCACTTCTTTAAATAGCTGGCCCGCTATACCTGTAACAAATATCATAGGCAGAAAAACAACAACGGTTGTCATGACAGAGCCCCATATAGGGCTCTCTACTTCATTTGCCCCGACCCTGGCGGCCTCTTTTAATTCTTTCCCTGCCTGAATATGGTTTGATATATTTTCAATAACTACAATACCTGCGTCCACAAGCATGCCTATACCCAAAGCAAGCCCGCCAAGAGAAAGCATGTTAAGGCTTATGCCGCTGAAATACATGAGTGTAAATGTTATCATTATTGAAATCGGTATTGAAAGCGCCACTATTATGGAGGGCTTTAACTTCTTTAAAAATAGCCAGAGGACAAGAAATGCCAGAAAACCGCCCTGCCACGCTGCATCTCCGACATCCCTTATTGATTTTTTGATAAAGATAGACTGGTCGTACACTATATTGACGGTTATGCCGGATGGTAAATCCTTTTTTATAAGATTGAGTCTTTTCTTAACATTATCCGCCGCCTGTAGTGTATTAGAGCCAGCCTGTTTTAAAACAGATACTGATATATTTTCTTTGCCGTTAAACCTTGAAATGCTGGCGCGTTCCTGGAACGTATCTTTTACCTCCGCTATATCTTTCAGATAGACAAGCCTTGCTCTCTCTTCTTTCTTCTTTTGAGCCTCTTGGTTTTCTGCCGAAGCAGTTCTCTGATTTTCAGGTTCGTCAACCCCTACAACTGTATCCTTTATCTGAGAGATTATCTCAAATTCTCCGATTGTGCGTATAAGATACTCATAAAAACGCTCTTCTATTGTGCCTGCAGGATAATTAAGATTTGAAGACTTGAGAGCATCCACTATTTTATTTATCGCTATGCCGGACGCTCGTAACCTTGCCTGATCAATCGATATGACTATCTCTCGTTCTAATCCGCCCGTTATATTACAGGACGCAACGCCTGGCACCTTCTCTAATTCATCTTTTATAAATTTTCTGGTAAGTTTTAAAAGCTCTGAAGGCGTCTTTTCGCCCGTAACGCTGAGAGTCATTACGGGGAGTTCGAATGGATTAAACTTCATTACAATAGGGTCCGCTGAACCCAGGGGCAGTCTTTCTTTAACAAGGTCTATCTTTTCTCTGACCCCTAAAGAAGCGAAATCCATATTGGTTCCCCAGTTGAACTCTGTTGTTACAAGTGAAATACCTTCTTTTGAAGTAGAGCTGATCCGCTTAAGATTGCCGACAGTGCCAACCGCCTCTTCTATAATCTTTGTTATAAGGGTTTCTACTTCTTCGGGAGCGGCATTCTCGTATGTTGTCGCTATGGTAAGTTGAGGATAGGAAATGGCCGGAAACAATTCTTGCGGAAGCCTGCCTAAAGAGATCATGCCCATCAGCACGATCCCTAAAAAAATCATTGTTACGGTTACAGGTTTATTTATTGAAAGGTCTGGTAGCTTCATTTAGCTGAGGTATTTTCCTGGACTTCTATAACTTGAACAGGCATATCTTCTTTTAATTCTTGCGGCGTCTCTGTCACTACTAACTCCCCTTCAAAAAGGCCTTCGCTTACAACGGAATAATCTGTAGTAACATATTCTACCTTGACCGGCTTAATCTGCACTTTATTCTGCTCGTTGACTACCGACACAGTATATCCTTCGTCTTTTTTATTCAGGCTTAAGCTTGGGATAACTATTGCATTGCTGAATTCAGCTACTGTTATCATGGCCCTCGCGAACATCCCTGGTAAAAGCTGAACGTCAGGATTAGGAAGCTTGACTTTGGCAGTCAGGGTCCTGGATTTTCCTTCTATAACAGGATAGATATAATCTACTTTGCCGTTAAATGTGGCTCCGGAATGCGAGTCCACTGTTACTATAACATTCTGCCCAAGCATAACCTTATCAACATCCTTCTCTACTATGCCAAGCTCTACAAATACCTCTTTTATGTCATAAAGAGTCGCGATTTTATTATTCGGCGTCACAAATTCTCCAGCCTCGGCTTCTCTTATACCCAGGACCCCCTCGCGGGACGCGGCCAGATCTGTCTTTTGAAACTCCGCTTCCGCGGATTTAAGCTCTACCTCTGCCGACTTAGCCTGTTCGCCAGCAGCTTTTGCTTCCAGCTCCACTTCTTCTAATTTAGCCTTTATAATGCCTCCTATATCGTAAAGATTCTTATTTATCTCATATTTCTTTTTTGCGGCAAGGGCCTGAGTCTTTGCGGATTCCAGCTTACTTTTTGCATAGTCCACTTTTAGCTGCGCATCTTTTTTGTTAAGAGACGCTATTATGTCTCCTTTGTTGACCATATCGCCTTCCCTGAAATTTATGGAATCTATCACGCCGTTAATCTCAAACTTAAGCGATATTTCCAAGCCTCCTTTTACAGTGCCCATAACAGGAAGATCGTCTTTAAAATCCATGGGCGCGACCTTATAACACCTCACAGGTACAGCTTCTTTCTGTTCTTCGCCGCCTTCGCCTGCCTCAGGCCCTTTTTCAGGGCCTGTTTTTTTAGCTTCGCTCTTTGCGGTCATTTTGGTTACCATTTGTTTTAAGGAATCCAGGCCGCTTGTCTTTCCTTTTTTAACTAATGCCTTTGCCCACATCAATCCGAAAACCAGTATCCATAAAGCTATAAAACCTATAATCAATGCCTTTGAACTTTTTTTCATAACCCCCTCTTCTCATACATTCGCCCAAGCAAGGAACCATGGGCTTCATTTTACATCAGCCAGCTTAAAATTTTCATCATCCAGAAACAGCGCATACCCTGTTGCTTTATTCAACTTCGCCAGCGATTGATACAGGCTTCCCAAGGCCTCTATATAATAACCTTTTTCATCTGTAAGACTCATATTTGCCTGCATAAATTCTGAAAGCGATATCTCGTTTATTTCAACGCGCGCCCTGGCTATTTTAAGCTCCTCTTCTCTGTATTTTATCTTGTTGAGATTTGAGCTTATTTGGACAAGCCCCTTTTTATAACTGAGATACGCATCCTTCACTTCTTTTGCAATACTGTCCCTTGCCTGGCCTACTTCGTCCATTGCCTTTTTATACCCTATCTCTGCGGATTTTTCCTCAGAAAACTGCTGCAGGTTATTTAACAGCCCCATCTCTACAGACTTACTCATGGATTCGGTCCTTGTGGACTGGCCATGTTTCTGGCTTGTCCTTTCTTTTGTCATTGCAGTTGAAATGGTATTACCTCCGAGAGGTTTTGTAACTTTCACTCCAAGATACCAGTCAGGGCCAAGCGCTAGGGTTTCGCTCTCGTAAGCCCCGCCTGACTTACCATAGGTCCCTGTCAAATCCACCCTAAGCTGGTTTTTGCTTTCTACAATCTTGCGTTCATAGTCATTTGCTTCAAGGCTGTATTCTTTTGCCTTCAAATCAGGCCTGGATTTTAAAGCGAGCTCCATGCACTCGTCAAGAGCGATATTTATATCGACAGGTTCCAGGTCTTTTTCCTGATATCTATCTATCTCATCTATAATTTTCTCGCCATCTCCTGCATTCATGGCCTGCATAAGATTAAGCTTTGCCATAGTCACTTCATTCTCGCTTGAAACTATCTGATAATTTATCTGCTTAAACTGCGATTCTATCTGAATATATTCAGCCTTTGTGCTGAGACCTGCATCAAATCTTTTCTTAGCAGTCGAGAGTATTTTGCTTGCCTCTTCTAGAAGAGACTTGTGTAATTTAAAACTCATCCTGGCAGCTATATATGAATAAAATGAGGTTTCCACTTCAAGCCTCAAGTCCTGGAGCACCTTGTCATAATTAAACGTGGAGGCCTTCATATTGCTCGCAGCCTGTTCAACCGCATACCTCAGCCTCCATCCGTAATAAAGAGGGTATTCAAATTTCAACTTATATTCTTTATCTGTAAAATCCTGGGTTGTGCCTGTAGTTTTTCCGGTTGTTTCAAGATAGTTGAGGCTTGCAGCAGGATAAAGCGCTCTCCTGGCTTCTCTTATTTTTAGTTTAGACAATTCTATTTCTTCCCGGGCTATGCTTGCAGCCATATGATTTTCTAATGCTATGTCCACTGCTTCGTTGATGCCTAAATTTACTACTTCTCGACTCGCTGAGTTTACCCCGAACGAAGCCGAGGGGCTCGCTCGAAGAACTCCAATATCAAATATTATCGGCACATCTATCCACAAATCTTCATTTCCCAAAGCCTCCGGAAACGGCTGATATCTTTTATACATCCATACTGTTTTTAAACATAGATTATCCAATTCCCTGTTGCCGGATGATTCTGAAATATACGCATCCTTAAGTTCTCCCCAAGGAGAAAGAAAAATCTTCAGCTTTGTCTCGCCTTTTGAATTATATAAAATAGACGAATCTGGTTTCGGAATAGACTTATATATATCTTTGGATATATCTGTTATATATTGAGTTATATCTTCCTGAGATTGACTATATGCAGATGATACGGTAGGAAAAATTATTGTAACTGCAATAAATACAAAGAAATAAAATAATATGATACATTTTATACGCATGCCTTCTCCTGTTTCCGAGAAGTATATCATAATATTATTATTTTGTCAAATGATACGGTTATGATACGGAAAACAGTCCTTCTTAAAGGCTCTAAAAGCAAGCTTCCGGCTTTTTATTGAAGCTTATATTACACTTCGCTTCGTCTTTCTTCGCTCCGCCTTTCTTCTTCTCGCCTTTCTTCTTCTCGCCTTTCTTCGCTTCGTCTTTCTTCTCTTCGTCTTTCGACCTGCTTACGAATGTCATATGCCTTAGCTTCTGAGATGTCAAAGGTCATAATAATAAAAATAGCGGCTAAAGAGGTCGCGATCGGAATGCCGATATCGCAGAACCGCATATACAATAAAGCTTTAGCTGTTTGGTTGGCGCCTAATGCAATATTGAAGCCGGTCACATTGAGGAGGATTCCGGAGAGAAGCGATGAAACTGCCAATCCTAGTTTTACCATCCACCAGTAAACAGCACCAAACATTCCTTCTCTGCGCGTTTCGGTTTTAAGCTCGTCAAGGTCGCAGACATCAGCTACCATAGAGCCGACCAGTGTAAAGAGCGATCCCAGGCCAAACGCTATGAATGGAGCAGCAATCAGCAGTAAGTATGGCTGATTGGGGTTATACCCTATCCATTTCAAAGCGTAACCGATGATTGAAATGGAAATGGTGCTTATAAAGGTGTTTCGCTTTCCGATCTTTGTGGAGAGCCATGTGGCCAAGAAGATAACGCAGAAAGTACAAACGGAACTAACCGTTCCAAACCAACCAAGCAATGTCCCGCCTTTTGAATAATCGCCGTGATAAACATAGAAGAAAATAACATAGGCTGAGAAGGCGGAAGCGAGCATGAATCCGTTGAAGATCAAGAATGTTACCGCGCAAAGCTTAACAAATGGACGACATTTGAAAGCAACCGCAAAACCGCTAAAGAAGTCTTTCGTAACATTCCAAGCCCCCTTTTCTCTTTTAGGTTTCGCTAAGTCACCGAAACGCTCTTTATTGAAAATAGCTGGAAGTATACCGCCAACCACTATAAAGGCGCCGAGGATTATTGACAGGATTCGCGCTCCATGAACAATATCTGTGAACATACTCTTGTTGTCCATGATTTTGAAGAACCAGGGAGCGATCACCCAGGCAAATTGACCGATAAAATTGCTGGCCCCCTGCAGTCGTGTTCGCTCATGATAATCGGGTGTCATTTCATACCCTAGCGCGATCCATGGGATTGAAAAACAGGTAAATCCAAGGAAATAGAGAGACTGGAAAAGCGCGAAATACCAGAAATAGAAACTTTCGCTATGCCCCTTATATAGTTGAAACATCAATGCGTAGAAAATCCCTCCTGTAATCGCTCCAAATAATATAACAGGCCTGCGGCGTCCCCATCGGGTTCGAAAATTATCTGAAAAGTAACCGGTAACAGGATCTGATATGGCATCGATAAGACGGGGAATAGCTCCCACCAGGCCTACTAAAGCGGGATTCATGCCTAATCCGATGTTCAAAACAATGACCATCGCTCCAAGAGCGGCAGCCTGAAGGCTATTAACAAGTCCTCCTATACTGTATATGGCTTTTTGAAAAATAGGAATGCGGTCTTCGCGGGCTGTGATATGGCGGGCCGGCTGATTCATTGCTTGTTGCATTAACTGCCTCCTTTTTAATTCTTTTGAGTTAGGCCTGTATAAAAACATCCCTTATTACAACGCTTGCCGCGCCTAGGGCCACAGAGTCTTCTCCAAGCCTTGCCGGTATTATTTTAACAACATTCGCTGGTTCTTCAAATGCCCATTTTCTTACAGTCCTTCTTAAAGGCTCTAAAAGCAAGCTTCCGGCTTTTTCTATTCCGCCTCCAATAACCACTATCTCCGGATTAAATAAATTTACAAGATACGCGATTCTTATCCCGAGATTCACAGCTCCGTCTTCCAGAAGTTCTATAGCAAGAGTGTCACCCGCCTTTGCCGCTTCTATTATATGGTCCACTGTAATATTATCCAGTTTATTGCCGCAGAGTTCTGTTATCATTGTCTTAACATCATCTTCTTTTATAAGTTTTTTAGCCTGATTTACCAGGCCAAGATCAAGGCCTGCAGGAAGAAGAAAAGAAAGGTTTTTTGAGACCTGCAGGTATTCTCCATTACGCGGATAATTAACCCTTATCTCTCCCGCGCTTCCTGAAGCGCCGCAATACATTGCGCCTTTTATAATAATGCCGCTCCCGACATCAGAATACATGTATATCGCATCCTGTATATCCATAGGAAGAGCGTGCATCTTTTCTCCGAATGCGGCAAATGTTGCGTCATTTCCTATAAAAGAAGGAAAACCAAATCTCTGTTCAATCATCCCTTTTATGGATAAGTAGCTCGTCCTCATCCCGTTCTTGGTAGAATCTCTTACCGTACCGAGATGTTCGTCTATGACACCGCCTATCCCAAGGCCAACGCCTCTTATTTTATTCCTATCCACGCCTTTCTTCTTAGACAATTCATCTATAAGCTCAAGCGAACTCTCTATCACCTTATCCATAGTATCTTTTGTCCTGGGCTTTTTCACCTTAGTTATAACTTTCCCGGCTAGATTAGTGACCAAGCCTATCATGTTCGCGCCGGATGCATCCATGTGGCCAAGGTCAATTCCTATCGCATACGCGCTATCGTCATTTAATTTAATGATAGTGGGTTTTCTGCCTCCCGTGGAAGCCTCCATACCCCCTTCTGAAACCAGGCCTTTATCAATATAACTATTTATATAATTAGAAACGGTTACTATATTCAGATCCGTAGCCTTTGAGATATCAGCTCTTGTGATAGGGCTGTTTCTGCGGATAAGTTCAAGTATTGCAAAATTTTTTCTCTCGTGGTCTGAAAATATATAATTATCGTACATCCTGCCTTTTCTTATGGCCATACCCACCTCCTTTTAATTAAAATCTTCCATTATAATAAATACGCAATATATGCTGTGTATCTAACGTTGGGTAGAAACCCCCAAATGGGCTTACGGTAGAGCTCCATACAGGAGAAATGACCGAACCTTCTCCGAACTGCACCACCAAAAGCCCGTCTTCGCTTACAACATAGTCCATTTCCATAAATACATTGTGATGGCTTTGATATTTTAAATCACCGCTCGTATTAAGCCTATAAAGATTATATGCCCTTGAAAAAGTGTATTTCAAAAATCCGGTAAGTTTTTGGTTAAACTCATATTTTAATGTCGTGCCGAAATGATTAATATTATCATCTATACCACCTGCATATTTAAAATCATTCTTAGTATAATCAAGCTCTATTCCTAAACCGGCTGCGAATTTCAATAAAACACCGCCCCGATATATATTAAAACGCTCATATGGCGGCATATCAAAATATCCCTGCTTGTAGAGTTGGGGCACTTCTTTTCTGTAAACCTTTCCGCCTATGGTTTCTGTTGTAAAATACGTGCTATTCAAAAGCCCCCTTGGGTAGTTCCCTGTAGCAAACGTAGAATCATTTGTATTTTCATATATGCCAAAAATACTTATCCATTCCTCCGGGGCATATTCAAGCCCGGCTGAATACGTAGAAAGAGACGGGTTCTTTCCGTCTTCCACAGCTGCATTTTCCAGATATTCTCCGGTAGTTGCGTTATACTGTATAGGGTCTATGCCGCCTTTTGTTTTAGGAAGATCGTGGTATAATAACAAAAGTTTTGAAGTCCACTCGGGATTCACCCTGAAAACATTCTCCTCTCTCACCACAGATTCTACATATTTATGGTTCGAATCCCTGACATTCCTGTAATCTATCAGGTTATCCATTTTTTTATCAAATGCATCTTTTTTGTCCAGCCTGAAATTAAGGACATCCCTTCCGGTATCTACGCCGTCGCCTATCCTGAAAGGATCTATGTCATCGTATTTCAGCGTAGAATTCCCCCATGAAGTGTATTCTAGCGGCTTTTTAAAATGTATATGCCTGCCCCATGACTGGTCTTTTCTGGTTTCTTTATAATTCGCAAGACCCGGGTCAAAGGCCTCATCCATATGCGTAAATGCAAATTTTACACCCCCTATGCCTGTTTCCTCCTTAAAAGCTATATGGCCTGCGCTTCCGTCTTTATCTGTTTTATAAGAACTTGTCCTGTCGTCCTCGCTTTTGCTTACAGCTGCTTCGGCTGATATCTTTGCCGTAGAGCTGACATCATAACCCATATCCATCCCTATTACATTATTATAAGAATCATTCCCTCCATCGTTATATCCTATCCTGAATGTGTCGATGACGCCTAACATGAGATTGTCTGTTGCCTGGGTCTTTATCCTCAATGCGCCGGGCAAGGCAGTCACGCTGTCATAATCCTGCCATAAAGTTTTTGGAGCAGCAATGGTAGTGGCAATGCTGCCGTTAGATAAAAAATCTCCCTGGAAAGAAAAGCCTCTCAAGGCAGTGAGCCTTTTTAAGTCGCTGTCCCTTGTAAAATGCGCCAGGGTGTTCGACCATTGTCCGCGCCAGAAATCATTGGGCACTGTCCCGGTATTAACATGTCCGGGCAGCCAGTCATAAAGCCATGGGCTGGCCTCCCAGTAGATATGGTGATTCGAAAGCCCTAGCGGATCATCAGAAGTAAAGGCCTGATCTTCCAAGCCAAGCGGAAATATCCTTAGATTATTACTGTCGTCCTTAAAATCAACCCATAATTCTCTGACAGGCTGAAACATAAAATCAATATCTTTTTCCGGTATAGATACGGTGTCGCTAATACCAAATTCATTTACGATTGCTCCGGAAACGCTGGCAGTTGACGTATTGCCATCTTTAACCCTGATCTCCGGCAGCCCAAAAGAATCGCCGAGTTTTGAACTATAGAATATTTCATTTATAGTGCTTCTTGTGCCTGACCAATACTTAAGCTCAAACTCAGTCGTATCTCCCCACACTCCGCTATTTACTGTAAATTTTTTTGTCTTTCCTGTAAAACTCCATGGATCCACTGTAATATCTGAATGCAGATTAAAGCCGTTATTTTCCGGATTTGTATCAAACACCACCTTAAACCTGTCAAATACCCTGGTGTCAAATGTGTTAGTCTTGGGAAAATTATGGTCTATCATTCTAAAATTTCTTTCGTTATAGTCCCCATTTGCCTGTTTCCAGATTAGGTCTTCGCCTGTTACCCCAACTGACATCTTGTACTCTCCTCTTATCTTCGGGATACGAGGCTTAGTAGAGGTAATTTTGGCTACTGTATCTTCTTCAGCATACTTTTCCGGATTGTAAGGCTCAGGATTATTTTTATATTGTTTATGTTCTAAATCTGTTTCTCTTATAGAGGAATTCGTGTCCTGGTATGAATTTAACCTGCCTTGCTCCCTCATATTAATTTCCGCGTTCACCAGGTCCAGGTAACCCTGGGCCTCATCGTTTCTCGGGTCAAGCCTCACTGCCTGCTCCAAAGTCTCCTGCGCTTCATACAATTTGCCTTTATGATAATAATCTATGCCCTTGCTGTACAGGCCAAAACTCTCGGCAATATTCTGCTCCTGGGCATACACCAAGACACAAGAACACCAGGACACCAGGACAAAAAGACACAATGGCAGAAAAATATTGGTGACCTTGTGACCCTGTGACCTTATGACCTTATGACCTCTCATTATTTCCACAACTCCTTTAGCTTAAAGTATGCCTGAGCAGGTATGCGTTCGTCAAGACCGCCTGACTTCTTTTTTTTCAAGGAACATATGCCCCACCATTCCTCGTTTATATTAAGATTCTGAGGAGCCTTTATATCAAAATAATACGCGCCGTTTGACCAGCTTGGTATAGTATCGTGGATGCCCCATCTTTCGGCATCATCTTCTTTAAACTTCCACCATTCATCCGTCCATTCAAACACAAAACAACCTATCGAATTCCCGGACCCGTTTCCGGTAAATATATTTTTATCTACCTCTTTTACTTCCGCTTCTATAAATTCAGCTTGGATAGCCTGATCTTCTTTTTCTAAAAATGCATCATATTTGTCGCATCCAAACTCTGTTATAAGAACCGGTTTATTAAGCTTTTTCTGGGCTTCTCTAAAAAAACTTCCAAATGACTTTCCTCGATATATCGAGCACCCCAGTATGTCTATGTCAGGCGTAACATCCACTGCAGCATCTATGTCTGTAAGCTCTGCATTGGCTAAAACCACTGGGTGATTTTTGTCTATCTTATGTATTTCCCTGGCAATCTCGTTTACGAAAGAATAATAAAATTTCGCCCTTGCCTGCCTCTTTAAAAACGGATCATCCAATTTTTCTATCTCATCCGTAGTCCATAGATTCGCGCTTTGCGGGCCGTATGAGAAAGACACGTTGTTTTCATTCCCTAATATCCATACGAGAATCCCTTTCTCGTCTTTATAAGCCCTGACCATAGCCAGGACATCTTTTTTTACTGTTTCCCTGAAAACAGGGTCTGCGTAATTAGGGTTATCCCAGAATCCAAGCCAATGCCCCATTGCCACCCTTATCCCGAATATATTATACAAATCATTCATTGTACCTTTTGTGGCTTTTACATAATTGCCAGACTGGTAAACTCTTATAGTATTCACGCCTGCGTCTTTCATGAGCTCGCCGTCCACCATGTGAGGTCTTCTCGGATCGCTCCAGAAATCATATTCGTGGTTTTTACCTATCGGCACAGGGTTGTAAACCATACCTTTAATAATATAAGGGCGATTTTTGACTACTAGCTGAAAACGTTTTCCCTCGATAGTTTTTATATAAACCCTGTCTGCGCCTGCTATGCGGGAAAACGCAAATAATAAAGAAGAGATTATTAATATAAGCGCAATTACTCCGGAAATTACAACTATAACTATTTTTTTCATATGAATAATAAACCCCGCAGATTGCATTTTTCAGCAATCTGCGAGGCAATTTGTTATGTTATTCGTATTTTATATCATCTAAATAAAATGTAGCCCCGTCCGGATTCACATCCAGATTAGTGCCCCAGCAAAATCCTCCGCTTATGTAGCTGAGGTCCTTGCCGTTCAGGTCTATTTCATACTTCTGCCATTCTGTAGTCAATAGCACAGGTCCTATGCCTGCTATATCTGAATCAGGATAAAGGCCTGTTATACCGCCCATCTTGAACTCCTCTATCCTCTCCCCGCCCTTTGCGCCTCTTACCCAGAATGTGAGTTTTGTGGCGCCTGTCAGGTCAAACCCGCCTTTTTTATCGCCCCAATTATTTGCAGGGCTCTGCCAATACATGCCTGCCCATCTTGCGCCCTGGCTCATGGCGTTTGAATAAGTCACCTTGATGCAGGTGGTGCCGCTGTGCGGGTTGTCAAAACATGCGCCATCTATCTTGACGTCGGAGTAATCCCCCATGTAGCCTGAAGCTATGTAATGGTTATCAGGGGATCTTAAGTCTGTATACACATTAAACCCCTTAAAGCCTTTCGCAGCTGTCACGGTCTTTGCCGCTGAAGAAGAGTCTGCATCTTCTTCGTCATAAGAATAATTTGCTTTTGCTACCTGCTTTGCCTCTTCCGGTATGCTGGATTTTGCCTGTGGCTGGCTTGACCCGCCGCAGCTTGCTATGCTGAATACTATTAATCCAGCTACTGCCAACAATGTTAAACTTAAACTTTTCTTCACCTTCCCCTCCTTTGTTCTGCTGCTTTATTTTTCCGCGCTATCTACGCGCGATTAACATTTATTTTTATTTCCTATACAACACACCTCCTTCCTACTTATTCCACATTTCCTTATAAGTAAAATAAGCTTTTCTGAGTTGTCTTAAAAATGGGCTGGATTTCCCGTCACCCTGGCTGCATACGCCAAGCCACTCCTCGTAATTCCATCCGTCAGGAAAAGGGCCTGACCAGTTTCGTTTCGTGTCATGCACTGAAGGCTCATACGCCTTCCACCATTCGTCAACCCATTCAAAAAGCATCCCACCTATAGAGTTTCCTGCGCCAGGACTACCAGCCGAATTATACGCAATATCCTGCCACGCATTTTTAAGGTATTCTGCCTGAGCCTCTTGAGCGACCTTTCCGGATTTTCCTTCCATGTATGCAGGGCAACCGTATTCCGTTATCATAACAGGTTTACCCCATGTATCTTTCACATTCTCCCAGAAGCTCGCGCCGAACCCGTATTTGCCTCTGTATGTGTTTGAACCGTATATGTCCACGCTAGGCACCAAGCTGGAGCATATATCCAGAAACGTAAGGTCTCCATTGCAGATTCCCACTGGATGGTCCCTGTCCATAGACTTTATCATACTAGCCGCTTCGTTTACGAATTCATAATAAACTCTGGGATTTCTTTTTGCATTATTAGCTACGCCATAATTATTTTCATTTCCGAGCATCCAGAAAAGCACATACGGCTCGTCTTTAAACTCCTCCACCATCTTTTTGACGCTCTCCAGCATATTCTTCTTGTGCTCAGGATTTGCATAATCCGTTCCTTCATACCAGCCTGCGCCTGAACCCACTGTATACGCTCCCAGAAGATCCCCCATTATCACCATGATGCCGTAACGCTGATACAGTTCCTTTAAAAGCTCCTTGTTTGAGGCGTGATGATAGAGCCTGATTGTATTGCATCCCATTTCCTTTAATAATTGAAAATCGCCCACTGCCTTTTCATCCGGATCCTGCGTGTTATTTAAATTCTTATCCATCCACGCGTCATAAGGCCCGTCTATCTTTCCGTTTTTATTGTAGTCCGCCTGCATCCAGTCTTCCATAGTGCCTTCGTCAGGGCTTTGGCCTGTTTTACCCGGGGAATACGCAACGCCTTTTATGATATAAGGCCTGCCTTCTACTCTTAACTGCCACTGTCCGTTTTCATATTTTACAAAATCCACTTTGCCATCGCCTATCTGCTTTATAACCTTTCCTGTTTTTACTCTTTTTACATTAAATAAAGTCTTTTTTATCTTATCAAAAAAATTCAGCTTTTTGATTTCGCCCGGAGTTACTATAAACCTGTCATTCGCTATATCATTGTCAAACCCGTTTTCAATCTTCACTTTGGCGCCTATCATTTCCATTTCAAGCTCCGGATGATGCCTTAATAAAAAATCTATCCTGTCGCAGGCAACCTGGGCTATGTACCATGGCGTACGAAAATAAGTCCAGCCCACTGATTTAGGAAAATTCACCACTATAGCGTAGTACGCCTTTATGGCCTGCGTTAAAAGCCCGGATTTCTCAAGGTTTAAGCCGATGTAAAATAAACGCAAGCCAGGCGGCTCAGGCGCGCTGGACCATTTATAAAAATTTGCCTCCAGGTCGTCCGTATTCACAAAATCCCAGTGGTTTCCTTCCAGCCTGCCTTCGTCCTTGGCCTTTTTATAGCGCGGATCCCAGTTTACGCTCGATGTGTTTGGATGTATAGCCTCCCCCACTGCCTGCGAAAGTCCTTCCTGGTCCTTTATGATATAGGCGTATTTATCAGTGCCGACATTTTTAAAATATCCGTATCTTTTATAATCTACAATTGCCTCTTTGCCTGGATCGTAAAGCGTGATAGTGGTGCTGGGCCTTTTCTTAAAACCAGGTGTGGGCTTTGGAGATTTTTCCTCAGCCACGTCAGGCTTTTTCTCTGATTTTTCTATGCTAGCCTGGCTTTTTTCCTTTACGCTCCAGTACCAGCCTCTCGGATCCCAGTTCTGGGCAAAACTATAATCCTTTATAGCTATGCCAAAGGCCTTCTTTGCCTCTTCTATCTTTCCCTGGGAAAGATACGCCTCGCCCTGAATAAAAAAACTCGTGCCTACTGCGTTCAAGGCCTCGTACTGGTCTATGATATCTGTTGGGGGAAAATCGCTTAAAGACGCCTGCTCTTTTTTCGCCTCCTCGCTATATTCGCCTATGCACTTATCAGTCCAGTAAAAAGTCTTCTCGTAATTCTTTGCGCCCCACGCCTCCCACGCGCGGACAATCATGTCCTTGGGAGACAAGTTTGCATCGCCCATCTCTTCGGATTGAGCATGACGGCCAGGGTATAGCACAAATAGTGCAATTAACGCCGCCCCTAGCAACCTCTTGCAACCTTTATTTAGCATCATCCTACTATCACTCCCGCTGTTATCCCTTTAATGATATGCCTCTGCATTATCAGGTACACTAAGATTATCGGCAAAGTGGTAATTGTCATGCCTGCCATTAAAAGCGAGTACTCGGTAATGTGGATCCCCTGGAATATCATAAGGCCTCTTTGTAAAGGCATTAGATTTTTACTTGAAAATATCAGCGTAGCGAGTATATACTCGTTCCATACGTTAAGGGAATTAAATATCACTATAACAGCTATTGCAGGTCTTGCAAGCGGAAGAGCCATGTTCCACCATATCCCTAATCTCGAGCATCCGTCTATGCGGGCCGCATCCTCCAGTTCCACAGGCATCTTGTCAAAAAATGTCTTCAATAAATATATGCTGAAAGAAAGCCCTACATTTATCATGCAGAGTATATAGCCTATCCTCGTATTTATCATGTGAAGCCTTGTCATCAGGACATAAAGGGGCACGAAGCTTCCCGGAAGAGGTATCATCATAGCCCCGAGAAACATATAAAAAATCACGTTCTTGCCGGGAAATTTCAGTCTGGAAAACGCAAAGGCTGCCAGGGACGAAATAATCACTATCCCGGACACAACCGTAACAGTATAAAATAAGCTGTTCAAAAAATACATCCCGAATCCGCCCTTGGTCCAGGCAAGATAAAAATTTCCCCACATCGGATTCTTTGGGAAAATACTCATATCTGAAAATATGGTCTTCTGAGTTTTCAAGCTGGATCCTGCCATCCAGAGAAGAGGAAATAGGCATGTAATGGATATAATAATAAGGAAAATATGTATCATAAAATCCTTAAAAAATCTTTCAATTTTATACTTTGTTCCTTCTTTCATATTCTACCCCTATCCCTACCTGGTCCACCTGCCAGGTGAGCCAATTGGCTCACCTGGCAGGTGGACCAGGTTTCATGCCTGTTTCATGTATTTCGACAATTTAATCTGCACAAACGAAACAGCCAGAAGAACCGCGCCGAACATCACGCCCTGACTGCACGCGTACCCGAATCTTGAAGAATCCACCATTGACGCAAGGATCCTTGTGACAGGCACCTCTGTGTGATATCCAGGCCCGCCGTTTGTCATTGAAAGTATCAGGACAAATACCTGCATTGTGCCAAGCACTGTAAGTATGGAAACTAGTATAAAAACAGGCACCATGAGTGGCAACGTGACACTCTTAAACATCTGCCAGCTGGATGCCCCGTCCACTTTCGCTGCTTCGTATAACTGCCTCGGTATGGTCTGCAGTCCTGCTAAAAGCATTATGAATCCCCACCCAAAGCCTTTCCAACAATGAATCACTGCCACGCATGTAAGCGCGGTCTTCGGGTTTGAAAGCCAGTCTGTGACCAGGTTTGATAAGCCTACATTCTGGAGCCAGTAATTCAAAAGTCCGTAATTGCCGTCATATATCCATTTCCACACAAGCCCCACCACCACCTCTGAAAGAACAAGCGGCAGGTAAAATATCACTCTGTATATATTGCCTCCTTTTATATCCCTGTCGCACGCGAGAGCCAGCATCAATGCCAGCACATTCTGGAACGTGAGAGCCATCAGGGTTATGTAGCCTGCCTGAAGCATCGCGCCCCACCAGATTTTATCCTGGAATAATTCTATGAAATTCCTTAAACCTATAAAATTTTTAGCGAAATCAAACCGGGCAATCCCGTCCCACTGGCATAAAGACAGGGTAAACACTTTGTAGAAGGGATAGATGTAGAATATTGAAAATATCAGAACCGCGGGTAATACAAATAGATAATTTTGAAGAACTGCCTTGGTGCGCATATTATTCATTGCTTCTTAGCCATTTCGCGTTCTTTAACCTGCTGCACTTCTCTTGCAAGTTGCTCCGGGGTTTTCTCGCCTATAATTATGGACTGTATGCCTTTATCGAACGTCTCTATTACCGTAGGAAACTCTGAAGCTCCCCAAACGTTCGGATGAGTGGTGTTATCCATGGCGCTCGCAAACTGGGAAAGCACCATGGGTATATCCTTTAAACTGTATTTATTAGAAGGTAAATCCTGCGTCTCTTTTGAAAGATAAACCTGCTGATCGGTTTCAGTGATCCATTTCAAAAATTTAACGGCTTCCTGGATATTCTTGGACTGTTTATTTACCATGAAACTGGAACCCGCGCCTCCCCATATTGTCATAGGATATCTATCTGAAGCCTGAGGGGGAAGCATTACCCCGTAATTTAAATCAGGGTTCATGCCTTTATAAACATTCACGCACCACGAACCATTGAACGCGAAAGCTGCCCTATTATTCGCGAAAAGCTGCTCCGCTGTTTTATTGACCATTGTCACTATACCGGAGGCAAGAAGTCCTTCATCCCTCATCTCGCGGAACAGGTCAAAAACCTTTATCCAGTCAGGATCATTATAAGAAACTTCGCCGCGTATAGTATCCAGGACCTTGTCCTTGCCCATGATATTAAAGGCATAATTGGAAGCGAAGCAGTCTATCATCCAGATCTCTCCCCATCCGCTCACCAATCCCTGAACGCCTTTTGCCTTGAGTTTTCTGTTTATCTCTATTAAATCTTTCCACGTCTTTGGCGGATTTGACGAATCAGATCCTACTGCCTGCAATAAATCTTTATTGTAAAGCATCTGGATATTAGTAACATCTATGGGCACGCCATATATGCCGGGTTTGACTCCGAAGCTGTTTGCCTGTTCAAATTCATTTACGGCAAGCGCTTTGGCAAATAACTTATTCTTCCAGGCGCCATTCTCTCCATCCATGTCTTCTGTCAAGTCGTATACATAGTCAGACTTCACAAAACTGGCAAAATCTCTTTTTTCTCCCAGGATTCCGAATATATCAGGAAGGGTGTTTGTCTGGGCAGCTGCTCGTACTTTCTGGGTATATGCGTCTGAAGGAGCGTAAAGCTCGAAATTAACCCTTACGCCTGTTTCGATTTCATATCTTTTGGCGAGCTCTAGGAACGCATTTTCCCTGTCGCTCATCCAGTGCCATACTTTTATTGATTTAACCTGCTTTTTATTTTGCGCATTCGGCCCGCAGCTCACTAAAAAAACACTTAAAAAAACGGTGAACAAAGAAAGCATAAAAAAAAGACAAAACTTCTTATACAGACCTTTCATCCTTCCTCCAAATTTTGTGAAACAAAATTTGATCCCGAGCCGCCATAGTACCTGCATATATGCGGCGAGGGACATTTTTTAATTAGCAACAAAAAGCCGGGATATATCCTCGTTGAATTCAAGCGCGCAAGTTTCATCCTCCGCTCTCACAACCCTTGCCTTGCCGATAATGCGGGAAAACGGAAAATCCCTTGCCTCATCCCGCGGCACTGAAAAGGTTATGTGTAAGTTATCGTTGGGCTTTATATTTTTTAAATCTATATCTGTTACATATGCCCCATTATAACTTACATTAGAAGTAACTGCTTCTACGGCTTCCCATTTACCTTCGCCGGTAACCCGCCTGAGCTTCATAGGAAGAGACATCGCCAATCTTTTGGTTCTTCTCTTCTCTACAAAATCACTTCCTCTCATTTATACCTCCCAAATTTTGCGCAGCAAAATTTGATCCCGAGCGACCCTTATTTTTGCTTCTAGTCGCGAGGGACCTTTATCCGAAATATATTACACAGATTATACCATAACTTGTCAATTTATAAAAGCTTTTTTTAAACTTTTTTCAAAAAACTCAAATGCTCGTTACCGCTGCCTTTGTTGGCTTCTGCAGAGATGGCTTAATATAAGTCTTTTTCAACTCAACTGATTTATGCGTACTCAGTATAGTAAACATAAGATATTTTATACCTCGGTAATATTCCTTCCATTTATAATAGCGCGCCTTAGTTAACTCGAGTTTCTTAAACCAATTTGAAATATGTCCCCGTCTAAAATATAGCAATGAGGCTGCGGTAAGAAATAATCCTGCCAAGCCCGTAGACCAATTTACAAATACGAAACACGCTGCTGTGCCTAATAAACCACTCCCTATCATCCACAGAAAAGATACCCCTTCTTTTTCCCTATTCATGCCGCTGCTTCTAAACCAGTTAAGGGCAAATCCTCCAATGGAACCAGCTAATATTTTATATGATAAATACTCTCTAGGTATAGCCTGAACCAATACATGCAGCGCCCATGCTACTCCAAGCCTGGCCATAACAAGTATGCCGCTTCGTTTGAATGCATCTTGAGGCGTAATTTGCGCTGAACGAACAATAGACCCAAATAATAACCTCTCTATACCATCATATATTGCGCTGAAGCCTACCCCGCTTATAAAAGCAATCGAGCTTTTAATAAGAGGCGGATAGGCATGGATCCAATGATAAAGCGAATCGTTCCATAATCCAAAAAAGGCTGTAAACGTCAGCGAGGTGCTAAGCATAGCCAGCATTATATAACCAGAAGCAGAATACTCTGCCTTAGAAGTTTGTAGTCCGATATAACGTGCTGCAAAACCAATAGTAACAGCAGCCCCTAATTGCCACGTCCATAATCCAAACCAAAAACCTGCAGCTGTGGCCAGAGCTGCCCCTGTCAGTGACACTGCCAGTATCTGCGTTGACCGATCGTGTAACAAAGATAATATTCTATTGGCATAACCTGTTTTGATTAAATAACGATAAACCAAGTATGCAAGACTAACTGTTATAAGTAGTGAAGATAAAGGCAACAAGTTAATAACCTGAGCAATATCCTGGCCTGCAGAAGCAAGCGCAGGTATTCCAAGCATCAATAATATTGCTTTCCCAAGAATTGGCATATGATCTCTATAACCTGCTTCTGGAATTACGGATGGCCCCTGCTTTAATGGAGTAGTTTCGGTATGCTCTTCAAACAACTCAATAATCCTATTTAAGAGCTTGTTCATAGGCTGCATTTTTTCACCATATGCTTCCATGCCCTGTTTCATTTCTTTCAACACGCCTAATAGTCCAAGCTTTTCTTCAGGAGCCAATGCCTTTTTATTGCGGCCTGCGGCATCGCTAATTTCTAATTTAGAATCCCTGCTTGATATTGATAGCCTATACCCATCTCCTTTGCCTTTTTTCATCTCGAAAACAATTGCCTGTTCATCCTTATCTCCTGCTTCAATAAAAATTCTTTTTATTTCTTTGCCAAACTTCTTCACCCATTTCTTCACTTCTATTGTTTCTTTATTCTGAGCAACTAGTGTAATGTTAGTCTGCGGTGTTTTGAGTGCTGACTCAGTTCGCTCTCTTACCGTTGTCGCAGCCTGGCCAACCGCACCATTAACCATTGCTATAACAAACAGCGTTAAAATACCACGGCCTATCTTTATATAATTTGCTATTGCCTGCGGCAGGCCTCTATCAAAGGCAAATTTAACATTGTAATAGCTATGAAGCGCCATAACTAAGGGTAAAGCTAACCAAGGCGCTACGATCTGAGCTAAAATATAAACTATTCTTAAACCAGCCCCTATGCCAAAAAGTAACATGCGGCTAAGAGGCGTAGGTATTTTTTCTTTCAAAACACCATAACGAACTCTGTCTTTTTCAGAAAAATCATAGTGAACCAACTTATATGCAGTTTTCCAATGCATTGCTGACCAGAAGAACATACTTAAGGTAACGCCTATTGCCAAACCAAATCCTGGAGGCATGCCCCAATGATGCAATATATTTGGCAGCACAGTGCAGAAAAACCAGCTGAAGAATATTTCTTCCATTCCACCCAAACCTGCTGTTATCCTGTCTGGAAGATGCAATGCGCGGCCTAGCAATACAACCGGAACTGTCAAGCCCTGAAGTAAATTGCCGGCCTTTCTATTGCCTGGCAATCCTCTATTTTCTTGCAACTGAGCAAGTACCTGATTATACTGCGCAGTATCATTTTGTGTTTTACATCCTTCGCTAATAGCTATGCGCCAGATAATTACTGGATCTACTCCGCCTTTTATGCAGGCATTGGCTAATGTTGCTTTAGCTACACCTCTGATGCCATACATATCGAAAAGATGTTGTCCTAATTCTCTTACTGTTCCTAACTGACGAATAGCATCAATTGCTGGCTGATCCAATGCCTGTACATGAACATCTGATTCTATTTGAGCAAGCTGCATTTCAAGCTGCCTAATGCTTGTTTCTAATTTTTCTACTTCTGGAAGCAACTCTGTATTAAACCTTTCTGCTCTCTTACGTAATTTATGCGCTGTCCTTCTTAAATCTTTTAATGCGCGATTGCTTTCAGGCAATCGCAATCTGCTGACCTGATCAAGAGCTCCAAGAAAATCTGTTTCTAATTGATCTCTACGTGTTCTTAATTCTTCAGCTGTCAACTGCTGGTCCAATGCTCCTGAGCGACTGGTAGATATAGTTTGTACTGCGTCCTCTACTATTGGCACTTGTGCTTCTTCTGCTATAGGTTCAGCTTCTCTCGCTACCTCTGCTGGCGCAGGCTCAGCTTCTACAACTTCAACAACAGGCTCTACCTCTTCTTCATGCGCAGCTAGTGTCTGTTTTTGCTTTTCCAGAAGCAACCCTAAAGCCTTTTTCAATTTACTACGAACTTCAAAAATAGTATCAATAAGGCCTTTTGTTTTAAGCAATGGGTCGAGCTGTTTTCGGTGGTCTTTTTCCAGGTCATCAATTTTCTTATACAAATCCTCGATTACTTTTTCAGACAGTTCCGGACTTACTATTCTCTGGATTTCTTCCATAACTACCTTGACTATCGAGCCCTGACGCGAAGTTATAGCAGTTTTATCTAATAACTCCTTAGGAGACACACATTCAGCTAAAAACTCTGCTTGTTCCTGAATAGTCAATGTAGCACGCAACGCATTAAGAAACTGACGCATAGTATCTACAGTAACAGGTGTCCTATTTTGGGCCTTAAGCGACCCTGGGCCAAATATTGTCTGCCATTCTTTTCTCTTTGTTTCAAACACATGTGATTTCTTTGCCTGGCCAAACGCAGATAATGTAGACAATCCTGTAACTGCAGCCGGATTATCAGGCTGGCTCTGTAATTTTTTCTCCAATGCGCTTACAAGTTCTTCTACGCCGCGCCCATTCTTTATTCCAGTTAGCGCTTTAACCAGAGCCTCGTATTCAGCCCAAGAAACCAGTGTGCCTGTTAAAAATTTGGCTAAATCATCAATATTTTGGCAGGTATTTAATAGTGCTGGTAATTCTATCATTGCTTCGTTGAGCTGTCCAAGCCGTACATAAGCTGTAAATCTATATTGATAATATGAATCAAGTTCACCTAAAATACCGAACCATAATTTGTTTTGCGCGCTAGAAACTTTATCTAACATATCCAGGCCTTCTGTATATAACTGACATGCGAGATCTCGCTGTGACTCATTACCCCATAATGCTGCGGCCTTCTGGCATAACCATGCGCCTTTTATATAAGTCTGCGACATAGTGTCCTTCTCTAATTCATTTAGCCAGTATTCAGCGCCTTCTATATCATGAGCGCGTAACGCCACCTTCGCGCGCATTATAGCAGTGCGCGGCACCTGGCTCAGTTTATACGATTCCTCCAAATATTTAATTGCCTGCCCCCTGCCTTCCGGCGCCCCTTCTGCTTCTGTAAGCACACCATTAATAGTCAAGGCTTCAGGAGTGCGATAGGCTTTTAGGGCCTCTGTGGCAGCTGACCTGGCCCTGGCCAGAAACATACTTGCCTTCTCTTTCCCTGCTGGATTTAACGCCTCATACCTGCTTTTATAGAAGCAGGTCCAGGCCAATCTTGCCTGATAAACAGATACAGACTGGATATTAGTATCAGTACATCTCGCAAAATTATCTATCGCTGCAGCTAAATAGTCTTCTGCCTGATACAAGGCATCTTTTTTCAAATCCTTTTCCCATGATTGTGACAGTTTATCTCCAATAAACCCGCTGAGTGAAGCTGATAATTCAAACCAAATATTTTTGAATTCAACACTAGCTAACTCTACAAGATGATTCTTTTGTTTCAAATCTTCCAAAGCGCTAATAGCAATTTTCACTGCCTTATCATGCTCGCCTAAGGCCTCCAAAGCCCTGGCTTTATAATAAATAGCATTAGATACTGCTATCGCTAAATTGCTGGGATTTCTGTACCGAGTGCTGCCTGGCTTAAAGACATTGCCAGCAATTGCAATTGCTTTGTCAGCTGCCCTAATGCGGTCTTCATGCCGCCCTTGTTCTTTTAACAGTCTATCCAGGACATTTGTAATGCTTAATAGCTGCCCTGGTAATTTCACACGATTTGTGTCTAGGAGTCCGTATAATATTCTTTCTGCAGCATCATACTCTTCAACATCAATAAGCACACTGGCTCGTTCTACAGACCTCCAAATGTCATTTTCCTGAATATCATGATTAAGGAGCCCTATGCGCAAGCTAATCAGTTTGTCTAAGCGATCAGACTGGGCTTCCCATTTTTCCGCAGCATGATCCCCGCTTGTCTTAACTGCTGCGTGCTCCAGCTCTTCAGGAAGAACACCTATAAGGATTTCAGATGAGAGTTTTGTAAAAAGTTCTTGTGTCAGATATACAGAAGGATTATTACGCCATTCACCAGTTTCAGGATCAATGCCGCCTGAACCAGCCTCAAGATAAACAATGCCTCTTTTATTATCTTCTCCTTTTGCATCAAGAAGGGTATAAGGATTATTGCCAAGATATGCGGGTTTTTCTGCGCCTTTAAAGAAGTAAAAGTAGACAGGTTTCTCTATTACAGGAATAATTCGAGGTAAAATATTCCTCAACTTGGTTTCTATAACTTGTACAGTTTCTGGCGGGGCATTTGGATTAATCTGTGTTAGTATGTCATTAGTCTCAGCCTTGAATATAGCTGTCCCAGGCATATTAATAAGCGTCCTTACCAGGTCTTGATGTGCTTCATCAAAATTCATATGCTGCGCTGCGCCGGTTTTAGTATCATAGGCAGCGAAAGGCCTGAAGTCTGGATCATATGTATGTTTGGTCCCGAGATGAGTGCCTGAATTGCTCTGGTTGGAAAAAGGTGATAAAACACTATTCGGGACAAAAGTTACTGACCTATTAATAAAACGAACGCAGATATGTCCATTATTGCCTGGCTTTTGACTATCATGTGCCGGTTCTTCTATTATGCCTGGCCCAAACTCTTCATGCACAACAAGAGAACCAGGCGGCAAAGGATTCTCCTTGGTGCCAATTACTCCACTTGCTTCTACAAGCATCTGGAAGAAACCTAGAATACCAACGCCTGATACTCTTCGCTGCTCTCCAGATACAGCAATCATTGCAGGTATAACCTTATTTTTAAATACCTCGCGTCTTGTTTCAGGTACCTGCGCAATGCCCCAATCCACTACCATGCCAAGCTCTCTGACTCCAGGATGCATTATTTGTAATCTTTTATCAAATCGAATTATAAAGTCATTGGGCCCTCTTGATTTTTCCAGAATTCCTATAAAGCTTGCGGAACCTAACCTGAGCCCCATCTTAGAGTATGGCTTCCATACCCGTTCAAGCCTGCGCAAATGATATTCACTCCTTTTCCCCAGCAGTTTATTCAATCTATTCTCAATACCATTTATATCTGTGCGAATATCCAAGGATGTTAAAAATGCGCGAATTGATTTTAACCTTTCACTTGCTTGCTGTTGTTTCAAAGCTCTATCTGATTCAGATTTCTGCATAACGCCATTAAGATCAGCTTCTGAAATCAGTATAAATTCGTCAATCAAATTCTTTATGCGAAATACTTTATAATAAATATTTTTTCTTATCAGAAATTTTCTCAATGTAGCCCTGGACGTAATGCCAAGTTTTTTACACGTTGCATTAGAGCCATACTTTTGTATAAGCAGCCTTATATCCTTAAGGTCTGCCACTGGCTGTGACTCGCTTGGCAGATGCTCTTTACAAAACTTATTAAGGCTGGCCAGTTCTCTTTTATACAGCTTACTGAAATCCATATCTTCTTCGCGTATTAATGTAAAAGCCTGCGCAATGCCTGGTATCTCAAATGTCCTGCATCTTATACGCCTCTCTATAACCATCCTCCTAAAGGAAAAATAATCAATTCCAAGCTTTTTTCTAACAGCATCAACGCCATATGTGTCCTTAAGTCTCTGTATATCATCTGCGCTTCTCACAGCCTGTTTTTCGCTCGGCAGATACCTCTTGCGAAACTCATTAAGCTTGGACATTTCTCTTTCCTGTAAATTCTTGATATCCTTTTCGGATATCAAGATAGATTCCTTTGTAAATCCAGGTATATTAAACCTCAGACATCTGATTTTGCGTTTTTCCATGAGTTTATTAAGCAGTTCGTAGCTTATGCCGCTATTTTCAGACAGAGCTGTGATT
>JAPLMD010000001.1 GCA_026387235.1 Candidatus Omnitrophota bacterium | reverse complement strand
TATCGCATTTTGCGATACCATAAATTCTACTTCTTCTATACTCAATTGAAACATAAAATCTTTTGGAAAACGGCTAATATTTCGCTTTACCTGTTCTCTGAGCCTAATGGGCTTTACTCCATAAAGTTCTGCTAAGTCCCTATCTAACATAACCTTATGCCCCCTTATCATAAAGATCTTCGGTTCAATTACCTGTTCCAGAACCAATTCATGCCCCATATACTCCTCCTTTCTACTATATAAGACACATCTCGAGGCAGTTTTCTTTCAAATATTTTTATTTTATTTTAAAACGATAGACAGGTTCCGCTTTAGATTGGTAGACGTCTCTTATTCAGACTACAACTTTACAAACATTGCATAAAGCTATATAATAAAAGCATGAAACAATTAATTAAAAATATTTTAATTATATGCTTTTTATTTACTACACCCCTCCTGTGCGCTGAAGAAATTTCAAAGGCCTTCATGCAGGAACATGAAGATGGCGGCTTTGTTTATACTGATAAAAAAACTTCTGTCCGGCGGTCAAAATCATCATTTTCCACTGAGCGAATTCTGCAGGATAACCGGATAACGTATAAATACGCCGCTCATGGAGAAGGCGACTATGATGAATATAAAAATATAGCCTTTGATATCGAAGCTGGGATGGAAGAAAAAGACGGGCTCCTCTATCCTATTTATAGTCTTAACTCAATTAAAAATAAAGACGGCAGTCCGGTTGCGCGCTATGAAAAAAACTTTGACTACGCTAAACAAAAAATATACTACACCATATCCAACGCTGAAGGGATAGCTATTAAAAACATTGTGTTTCCCATGAAAGGACTGACTGTTGACGGCCCGACAATGATACATTTTTTGAAAACATTCGCAGCCCATCACGCTGAAAACCCGTATAAGACCTTTTATTTAATTTCGGATAAAGGCCAGCTTTACAGGATTAATCTCAAAGATATGGGCATTGAAACGCTGGAACTTCCCGCGGGAAAAATAAAAGCAATAAAATTAAGGCTCATACCTGAACTTGGATTATTAACCGGTATTGCAAAATCTTTAATACCGCCGACATTTGTCTGGTATGCCGAACAAGAACCACATGACTGGCTGCAATACGAAGGTCTGGAAACAGGCGTAGGCTCAACCTACGTCATAATCTCTAAAACAACCTGACAAAAGTGACTATGGCAATATCGCATTTTGCGATACCATAAATTCTACTTCTTCTATACTCAATTGAAACATAAAATCTTTTGGAAAACGGCTAATATTTCGCTTTACCTGTTCTCTGAGCCTAATGGGCTTTACTCCATAAAGTTCTGCTAAGTCCCTGTCTAACATAACCTTATGCCCCCTTATCATAAAAATCTTCGGTTCAATTACCTGTTCCGGAACCAATTTATGCCCCATATACCCCTCCTTTTGTGTCTAAGGTCACAATTTGTGACCTTATAGCTATACATAAGACACATCTCGAGGCAGTTTTCTTTCAAATATTTTTATTTTATTTTAAAACTGGGGGCATAGATAGCAAAGATAGACAGGTTCCGCTTTAGATTGGTAGACGTCTTGTTCACACACCTCCGAGGAGCCCACGGGGCATCTCGGAGGTGTTATCTATAAACTTCTCTTCTGTGGCTGACCTTAATGATCTGAATTATTAATTCGCGCTTAAGTATGCTGTAGATAATCCTATAATCTCCTACTC
>JAPLMD010000016.1 GCA_026387235.1 Candidatus Omnitrophota bacterium | reverse complement strand
AGAAAAGAAAGAAAAAAATACTCCAAAACCCCAATTAGGATTTTATAAGAAATTAAATCAGAAGCCTAGCGCATTCGTAAAAGAAATTTCTTTTGATGCTAAGGATAAGGTTAGTGTCGGGCAGCAGATAACAGTAGATATATTTAAGGAAAAGGATTTTGTAGACGTAACAGGAACTTCTATAGGCAGAGGATTCCAGGGCGTTGTAAAACGCCATCATTTTAAAGGAGGCCCGGGAGGCCACGGATCAATGTTTCATCGCGCGCCTGGAGGCATAGGTTCTCAGGCAGGCGGAAGAGGATGCCGTAAAAATGTTCCTAGAGGCAAGAGGTTTCCAGGGCATATGGGCAACGAAAGAATAACCATGCAGAGCCTTCAGGTGATCAAGGTCTTGAAAGAAAAGAATATATTACTCGTAAAAGGGGCTGTGCCTGGCTGCCGCAACGGATATTTAGAGATAAAAACAGCAAAGAAAAAATAATTATGCCAAAGGCAAAAAAAGAAACGAAAATTGATAATAGCGAAGCGCCGGTAGTTGATGTTTACAGCCTTTTGGGCAAAAAGGTTGATAAATTTAAACTTGACCCTGATGTGTTTAACGCAAAGGTCAATAAACCGCTTCTTCATGAAATAATACAGATGTACAGGGCTAATAGCAGGCAGGGTAACGCGTCTACGAAAACAAAAGGGCTTGTCAGGGGCGGAGGCAAAAAACCATGGAGACAGAAAGGTACAGGAAGAGCAAGGTCAGGCTCTATAAGATCGCCTTTGTGGAGACATGGCGGTACCATATTTGGCCCCCTTCCGAGAGATTTTGGTTACGATATGCCTAAGAAGACTAAGAGGATTGCTCTTATATCAAGCCTTAGCGCTAAATTAAAAGATAATGAAATACTCATCCTTGAAAAAGATCCTGAGCTAAAAGAGCCCCAGACAAGCGAGATTGCAAAGCTTCTCTTGTCTCTTAATACATACGGAAACAGGGTGCTATTTTTATATGCGAATAGCAATGAGAATTTTATAAAATCCTGCAGAAATATAAAAAATGTGACGTTTAAGCGTTCCGTTGACTTTAACGCATACGATGTGCTGTCAAATTCAAAGATCTTGTTTTCAAAAGAAACCCACGACGCTATTGTAAAAAGGCTGAAATAATGAAGACGTCATACGACATAATAAAACACATAATGAGGACTGAAAAAGGCTCCGGGATGCTGGCTGAAAATAAGTATATTTTCCACGTCGCTATTGATGCAAATAAGATTCAAATCAAACAGGCAGTGGAAGATATTTATAACGTTACAGTTAAAAAAGTAAATACGCTTAAGGCGCACGGCAAGTGGAGGCGCGTAAGATATAAAGAAGGCAAAACTCCTGATTGGAAAAAAGCTGTAGTTACGCTTAGACAGGGCGATAAAATAGCTGTAGCAACGACATAAGTGAGGACATAATTTACGGAGTCCAAAGGACGACGTAAATTATAAGTCCGAACTTATCCCGAGCCGCCATAATTCTGAATTGATATGCGGCGAGGGATTATTATATAAAACCTTACCCCTCGCAACTTGATGAAAAAATAGGGTTGCTCGGGGTTAATTCGCACATTGACTTACGTTCACTCACTACGTTCGTTCCGTAAGTCAAGTGCTCATTAAATGGGCATAAAACAATATAAGCCAAGGTCTCCGGGATTAAGATGGACAGCTCTTTCTGATTTCAAAGAGATTACCGCGGATAAACCTGAAAAATCTTTGACAGAACCTATAAAGAAAACTGGCGGCAGAAATTTTCAAGGCAGGGTTACGTCCAGATGGATAGGCGGAGGCCATAAGAGAAGATACAGGATAATAGACTTCAAGAGAAACAAGTTTGATAAACCAGGAAAGATTTTGTCCATAGAATATGATCCAAACAGGTCTTCGAGGATAGCGCTCGTTAAATATGAAGACAATGACAAGAGGTACATACTCTGGCCGAACGGATTAAATGTGGGCGATACTATTGTATCAAGCAAGTCCGAAGTGGAAATAAAACCGGGCAATACCATGACGCTCAGGAACATACCGCCGGGTATTCCTATACATAATCTGGAATTTAAAAAAGGTACGGGCGGAAAGGTTGTCAGAAGCGCAGGCACTTCCGCGCAGATACTTGCGAAAGAAAATTTATGTGCGCATGTAAAGCTGCCTTCGGGAGAAGTGAGGCTTGTAAACCTGGATTGCATGGCTACAATAGGACAGCTCGGCAACATAGAACACAATGCTGTTTCTCTAGGCAAGGCAGGGAGGTCGAGATGGCTTGGCCGCATGCCAAGAGTAAGAGGAGTGGCAATGAACCCGGTTGACCATCCAATGGGCGGAGGAGAAGGAAAATCTTCGGGCGGCAGGCATCCATGTTCTCCTTGGGGAATGATAGCAAAAGGGTTTAAAACCAGAAAGAAAAAACAGTCTGATAAATATATCGTAAAGAAACGTAAAAGCCAAATAGTAACAGCGTAAAAAGAGTCCCTCGCCACCCGATGGTAAAAACTATGGTGGCTCGGGATCAAATTTTGTTTCACAAAATTTGGGAGAATATCAATGAGCAGGTCGTTAAAAAAGGGTCCGTTTATAGATGAAAAATTATTAAGGGTTGTAAAAGAGGTGCAGGCAAGAGGGGACAGAAAACCTATAAAGACATGGTCTCGCCGTTCAACCATAGTCCCTGATTTTGTGGGAGCGACTATATCTATTTATAACGGTAGAAAATTTATACCTGTTTTCATAACAGAGAATATGGTTGGTCATAAGCTGGGCGAGTTTTCACCTACAAGGCTATTTAAGAGGCACGGCGCCCACACCGAACAATCTATGGATAAGACATAAAATGATTACAAAATCTTCTGCAAGATATATAAGGATTTCACCGCGTAAGACTAGAAAAGTCATGGATCTGGTAAGAGGTATGAGCGTAGTTAAAGCAGAAGCGCTTCTGAATAATCTTTCCAAGAGGCCATGCCTCTACATAAAAAGAGTTTTGAAATCAGCCGTGGATAGTGCGGATAAACTTTTTCATATACCTGCGTCAAGCCTGTATATTTCCCTTATTAAGGCAGACCAGGGGCCTATTATTAAAAGATTCAAAGCTGCTTCAATGGGCCGCGCTTCAGAGTTCTTGCACAGAACGTCCCATATTATAATTGAACTTGATAAAATTAAAGTTCCTGAGAAAAAGGTTGCCATCGACTCGGAGAAGACAGAAAAGAAAACAGCCAAGAAAAAGCTAAAAAGCGCTGTTTCTTCTTCCGCGCGTAAGGTAAAAGTAAAGGAGAAATAAACTTTGGGACAAAAAATACATCCGTATAGTTTCAGGCTGGGTTATATAAGAGACTGGAATTCCAGATGGTTTGCCAAGAAAAAGGATTTTGGCAGGCTTCTTGTGGAAGATGCCAAAATAAGGAAACATATAAAAAAGAATTTAATGCAAGCAGCCGTAGCTAAGATAGAAATAGAAAGATCTTCTAGCAGGGTCAGGATAATAATACACAGCGGCAGACCGGGCGTAATAATAGGAAGAAAAGGCGCTGAGATAGACAGGCTTAGAGACGATCTTAGAGGGATAGTTGATAAGGAACTGCAGATTGACATAAAGGAAATAAAAGAACCTGCTATATCTGCTCAGCTCGTAGCGGAAAACATTGCGTTTCAAATGGAAAAAAGAGTAGGATTCAGAAGAGCGATGAAAAAGGCCGTGCAGCAGGCAATGACAACCGGAGCTCAAGGAATAAAGATCCGTTGCGCAGGCAGGCTGGACGGAGCTGAAATAGCAAGGGCAGAAAAATATATGGAAGGGAAAGTGCCTTTACAGACCATAAAGGCAGATATAGATTATGGATTCAGCGAGGCGCATACCGTGTACGGATTGATAGGCGTCAAGGTGTGGATATGCCTGGGGGAGATAATTGTAAAAAGAGGCCAAGCGTCAAGAGTGAAGGGTGAAGCAGTAAATATAGCTGAAGAAAAGAAATAATAAGAGAGGTGCAGCTGTGTTAATGCCTAAGAGGGTAAAATTTAGAAAATATCAGAGAGGAAGACGCAAGGGCATTTCTTTTAAAGGCTCTGACATCTCTTTCGGTGAATATGGCTTACAGGCCGTGGATAACGGATGGCTCACAAATATTCAAATAGAAGCGTGCAGGGTTTGCGTAATGAGAAGTTTAAAAGGTACAGGCAAACTATGGATAAGGCCTTTCCCTGATAAGTCAGTTACGAAGAAAGCTGCCGAGACAAGGATGGGTAAAGGCAAAGGCATGCCTTTATTCTGGGTTAGCGTGATTAAAAGAGGAAGAATGATTTTTGAACTGGGAGGCGTTGCAGAGGAGATAGCAAAGGAATCAATGAGGTTTGCGGCGTCTAAGCTGCCGTTCAAGACAAGGTTTGTTTCAAGAAAGAAACACGCATAAATGGAGCGGTGACTATACATGTTAAACGTACCCGATTTAAGAAATCTATCGAGACAGGAATTGGAAGATAAAATAATAGCGCTTAAAAAATCTTTATTTGAAATGATTTCCCAGAAAGAAACCGGCCATATAGAAAAACCTAGCGGCATAAAAGAAACAAGGCGGGATATTGCAAGAATAATAACTGTTTTAAACGAAATGAAGCAGAGGAAGGATAAATAAAAATATGGAAGCTAGATCAAGGCGCAAACACAAGATCGGGATAGTCGTAAGCGATTCGATGGAAAAGACTATCGTGGTCAGGATAGATAGATCTGCAAAACACCCCATTTACAACCGCGTCATGTCCAAATCTACCAAGGTTATGGCGCACGATGAAAAAAAAGAAGCAAAGATCGGAGATAAGGTAAGTATTGAAGAAACAAGGCCGTTGTCCAAAAACAAAAGATGGCGGCTGATTAAGGTATTAAAATGATTAGGATGCGGACAATATTAGACGTAGCGGATAATACAGGGGCAAAAAAAGCTTCGTGTATCGGTGTAATCGGCAGGCAGGGCAGAATGCTTGCGGAAGTAGGCGACATAATAACCGCCAATATAAAGGAAGCATCTCCTGATGGAATAGTAAAAGCAGGCGAGGTTGTAAGGGGAGTAATAGTAAGAACAGTCTATCCTCTTAGAAGGCCTGACGGGTCGTATTTGAGATTTGATTCCAATGCGCTAGTTATAATTGACGCGCAGCTTAATCCCAGGGGCACAAGAATTTTCGGGCCTGTTGCAAGGGAGTTAAGGGATAAAAACTTCATGAAGATTATTTCTTTGGCACCAGAGGTCATATAATGGCTAAGATAAAGAAAAACGATATAGTAAAAATATTGGCAGGGAGAGATAGCGGAAAAACAGGAAAGGTTTTGACTGTTTTTCCAAGCAAATTAAAAGCGCTTGTGCAGGGCATCAATATGGTGAAAAAGCACAGCCGCAGAAAAAGCAATGACCAGCAGCAGGGTGGAATTGTTCACAAAGAGAGCTCTATAGATATTTCAAATCTAATGATAGTCTGCCAGAAATGTTCAAAGGCTACAAGGGTAGGCTTTAACAAACTTTCAGACGGCACTAAGGTAAGGATTTGCAATAAATGCAAGGAAATTATATGACACCTAGACTGCTAGACCTTTACAGAAAGACTGTTATTCCGGAATTATCCAAGAAATTTGGCTACAAGAATGCTATGCAAGCCCCCAGATTTAAGAAAATAGTTATAAATATGGGGATAGGCTCAGGCGCCCAGGATATAAAGTTCGTTGAACAGGCAATGGCAGATATGGGAGCTATCGCAGGCCAAAAGCCTGTTATAACCAGAGCAAAGAAGGCAATAGCAAATTTTAAAATAAGACAGGGCCTTCCTATAGGATGCAAAGTTACATTGAGAGGAAACAAGATGTATGAATTTCTGGATAGGCTTTTAAATATAGCGCTGCCCAGGATACGGGATTTCAGAGGCATGTCTCCTAATTCTTTTGACGGGGGAGGCAATTACTCTATCGGCATAAAAGAGCAGTCAATATTTCCGGAGATAGATGTTGATAAAGTCCAAAAGATACAGGGCATGGATATTATAATGAACATAAAGTCAAAATCCAAAGAAGAATCATATGAGTTGCTGAAATTGTTCGGTATGCCGTTCAGTAAATGAAGCCATGACTTACGGAGCGCGAAGTGCGACGTAAGTCATTAGGCCGAATTTATCCCGAGCCGCAATAATTCTGGATGATATGCGGCGAGGGATTGTAGTATAAAATCTTACCCCTCGCAACTCGATGAAAAAATGAGGTTGCTCGGGGTTAATTCGCACAAACATAGAAATAACTAAGAGGAGGTTGATTTACGGCAGATGCCGTAAATCAAGTGCTCATTAATGGCAAAAGAATGTTTGATAGCAAAACAGAAAAAAACGCCTAAATTCAAAACAAGAAAATACAATAGATGTAAATTGTGCGGCAGACCGCGCGCATATTCAAGAAAATTTCAGATCTGCCGTTTGTGCTTCAGGGAAATGGCTTCACGCGGAGACATACCGGGCGTAACAAAGGCCAGCTGGTAAATGAGGCCATGATTTACGGAGCGCAAAGTGCGACGTAAGTCATTAGGCCGAATTTATCCCGAGCCGACATGATTCTGGAAGATATGCGGCGAGGGATTATCGTATAAAATCTTACCTCTCGCAACTCAATGAAAAATAGGGTTGCTCGGGGTTAATTCGCACATTGACTTATGTTCACTCGCTTCACTCGTTCCATAAGTCAAGTGCTCATTTAAGGGGAAAGCATGAATCTTACAGACCCAATTAGCAATGCATTAACAATAATAAGAAACGGAAGTATGGCAAGGAAAATAAAAGTGGATATTCAATTTTCCAAGATATCCGAAGAGATATTGAATATACTCAAAAGAGAAAAATACATAAAGGATTTTAAATTTGTAGATGACAAAAAACAAGGCGTTTTAAGAATTTATTTAAAATACACAAGAGACGAAGAGCCTGTTATAAAAGGACTTAGCAGGATATCTAAGCCCAGCCTCAGAATTTATGTAAAAAAAGACAGGATCCCTAAGGTTTTAGGAGGGCTTGGCATAGCTATTTTATCTACGTCCAGAGGTATTGCAACAGATACGCAGGCTAGCGAAATGCAGACAGGCGGAGAAGTGCTCTGTTATGTATGGTAGGGAGAAGAAATGTCATTAATAGGTAAAAAACCGATACAGATCCCGGATAAAGTAAAAATAAAAATAGAATCTGGCAAAGTTTTTGTAGAAGGCCCAAAAGGTAAGCTGGACTGGAACTTGCCTTCCGGCGTAGAGATACAGGTTGATAATTCAAGTATTATCGTTAAAAGACTAAGGGAAGACAAAATCGCGTTTGCCATGCACGGCCTGACCAGGGCTTATGTAAACAATATGGTGAAAGGCGTAAGCGAAGGATATATTAAAACTCTCGAAATAGTGGGGATCGGCTATCGCGCTCAGGCAGAAGGCAAGAAACTTACTTTAAATCTAGGTTTTTCACACCAAGTAGTTTATGCAATACCTGACGGCATAGCAATAAAGGCTCCTCCTAAACCCGCCCATATTATTATAGAAGGTATAGATAAAGCAAAGGTTGGACAGGCAGCTGCCGAGATAAGGGCGTTCTTTGAGCCCGAGCCGTATAAAGGCAGGGGTATAAGATATTTAGGGGAATTTGTCAGAAAGAAAGCAGGCAAGGCAGTCGGAGGAACCGAGAAATAAGATGAAAAGAAAAATCAGAAGCCAATCGGAATCAGGAAGAATAAAAAGGCACTTTAGAATACGCAAAAGACTGTCAGGCACAAAAGATGTGCCCAGGCTTATCGTCCATAGAAGCCATGGTAATCTTTATATTCAGTTTATAGATGACGCGGCAAGCCACACCATGCTTTCGCTTTCCACCAATGACAGTTCTTTTAAGAAAGAATTTGTGGCCAAGGGCGGAAATGTGGAGGCTGCTAAAAAAATGGGCGCGTACATCGCAAGAGAAGCGTCTAAAAAAGATATTAAAAAAATCGTATTTGACAGAGGCGGTTATCTGTATCACGGCAGGATAAAGGCTCTTGCGGATGCCGCAAGAGAAGCAGGGTTAAAGTTTTAGTTCTCGACTTCGCTCGAACAATATTCTTCGAGCGAACGAAGTGAGTCGAGAAGAATTATACGGAGGATAAGTTGGCAGAGAGAATTCAAGCAAAAGATAGAATGGTGCGAAAACTTGACGCAGCTCAGGAAGACCAGTATATAGAAAAAGTAATAACCATTAACAGGGTTTCAAAGGTTGTGAAAGGCGGAAAAAGATTTTCATTTACTGCGCTCATCGCAGTAGGAAACGGCAACGGTACGGTCGGATGCGGTTACGGAAAGGCGAATGATGTAGCAAGCGCAATAAGAAAAGGGCTTTCCAATGCAAAAAAAGGTTTCTTCAAGGTCCCGGTTAGAGGACACACAATACCGCATGAGATTATAGGGCATTTCGGGGCCGCAAAGGTTCTTTTAAAACCGGCGCTTGAAGGAACAGGCGTTATTGCAGGAGGATCTGTGCGCGCCATATGCGACGCAGCCGGAATAAAAGATATACTTACAAAATCTCTTGGTTCTGCGAATCCTATAAACGTAACAAAAGCAACGATTGATGGCTTAAAGAGGTTAAGATTGGAACGCGATATGTCAGAAAGTGAAGCATGAAGATACAGGATTTAAGACCTGCAATAGGCGCAAAAAAAAGAAGAAAGATCGTAGGAAGAGGCCCTGGTTCAGGGCATGGCAAAACTTCCACTAGAGGTCATAAAGGCCAGATGTCCCGTTCAGGCGCAGGAAGATCTCCCGGTTTTGAAGGCGGACAGATGCCGCTGATAAGAAAAATACCAAAAAGAGGGTTTAGAAAAAGGCCGACAGCAGGATATTGTATCTTGAATCTGGATATATTTTCAAAACTAAAAGAAGAGGCATCCGTAACGCCGGAATTATTAAAAGAAAAAAGAATAATAAAAGGCTCTGTTAATTTTTTAAAGATACTAGGCAAAGGAGAGATAAAGGTTCCTGTGCACATAAAGGCTCACGCATTTTCAAAGTCAGCGGAAGAAAAGATAAAAAGCGTTGGCGGAAAATGCGAAATCATTAAGTAGGGGGCGGTTTTAAACCGCCCCCTACAGGAGAATTACATAATACATGCTGCAAGCATTTATAAATTCTTTCAAGATACCCGATCTTAGAAAAAAATTATTTATCACGCTTTTGCTTTTGGCGATTTATAGGATTGGCGCTTACATACCTACGCCGGGTGTAAACGGCGCAGCTTTAATGCAGTTCTTTAACAATGTAGCCAGGTCCCAGGGCGGCGGGCTTTTCGGCATTATGGATATGTTTTCAGGGGGCGCTTTAACGCGCCTTACCATATTTGCGCTCGGCATAATGCCTTATATCTCAGCTTCTATCATATTGCAGCTTCTTGTTACAGTTGTTCCTTATCTTGAGAAGCTTTCAAAAGAAGGCGAGGTGGGCAGGCGCAAGATGATACAATATACGAGATACGGAACAATAGTGCTTTCTATTGTTCAGGCATTTTTTATAAGCCTGTGGCTTGAAAGCCCTGCCAGATTTCAGGGGTTGCAGATCGTAGATTATCCTGGATGGGGTTTTAGATTACTTACTGTACTTACTCTTACAACAGGCACTGCTTTTATAATGTGGATCGGAGAGCAGATTCAGGAGTATGGCATAGGAAACGGCATATCTCTTGTAATAACAGCCGGCATCATTTCCAGGCTGCCTACGGCTGTAGAGCAGGTTTTTACATTAATATTTGCTCCTCAAAAAAGCATAATAAAGTATCCGTTTTTTACGCTTGTCTTTATGTCGGTGGTCGGCGTAGCTGTAGTGGTAGCTGTTATATTGATTACTCAAGGCCAGAGAAAAATACCCGTGCAGTATGCTAAAAGAATTGTGGGCAGGAAGGTGTATGGCGGCCAAAGCACTTATATACCTTTAAGAGTAAACCAGGCAGGAGTTATACCTATAATATTTGCCCAGTCGATAATACTTTTTCCTGCAACAATCGCTGGTTTTATACCTAATCCTGGGATTCAGAGGTTTGCAGAAGCTTTGATGAGAGGCCAGGTTTTATATACTGTTCTTTATAGCGTATTGATTATATTCTTTGCTTATTTTTATACGGCCATTACCTTTAATCCTGCTGATGTGGCTGATAACATGAAGAAATACGGAGGGTTTGTTCCGGGCGTAAGGCCAGGCAGGCCAACTGCAGAATATTTTGATTTTATAATGACAAGGATTACTCTTCCGGGCGCAATATTTCTAGCATTCATAGCTGTTTTTCCTGATATGCTAGGCGCTTGGCTTAAGATACCGTATCTTATAGCCAGTTTCTTTGGAGGCACAGCGCTTTTGATAGTAGTCGGAGTCATGCTTGATACAATGAGAGCAGTAGAGTCCCAGCTTTTAATGAGGCACTACGAAGGTTTTCTTAAAAAAGGAAGAATCAGGGGCAGAAGATAATTATGAAAATGGTGTTTTTAGGGCCTCCAGGAGCGGGCAAGGGGACGCAGGCAGTTATGCTTCGGGAAAAAAAAGGATTTTTACATCTTTCTACGGGAGACATATTAAGAGAGAATGTAAAGAATAATACCGGTATAGGTAAAAAAGCAAAAGCCTTTATGGAAAAAGGAGAACTTGTTCCTGACGATATGGTCATAGAAATGATGCTGGATACGATAAAGAACGCGCGAGACAAGAAAGATTTTATTCTGGATGGTTTTCCCAGGACTGCGTATCAGGCAAAAAAACTGGATAATGAACTGAGCAAGTTAAAACTGCCCATAGATATGGTAGTATATTTCAAGACCGGTATAAATACGGTTATTTTAAGGCTTACAGGAAGAAGGCTTTGCTCTAAATGCGGGGCAAATTATCATATAGTTAACATGCCGCCAAAAAAGCAGGGCATATGCGACAAGTGCGGCGCAGAGCTTTATCAGAGAAAAGACGATAGCGAAGAAACTATAAAAAAGAGACTGGAAGTTTACGACAACCAGACAAAAGAACTTATAGATTATTACAAAGCGCAGGGGATACTTAAAGAGGTTTCAGGCGACCTGGAAGCTGGCAAGGTTTATAGCGAGTTATCTGAGATATTAAGCACCTGCGAATCAGATGATAGAAATAAAGTCAGAAAATGAGCTTAAGCTTATATCTGAAGCAGGAAAAATAGTTAAGCTGATTCTGGAGGAACTTAAGGCCGCAGCAAGGCCAGGCGTAACAACTGCTGACTTGGAACAAAAGGCAGTTGAGATAATAAAAAAGTTTAGCGCCAGGTCCGCGTTTCAGGGATACAGGGGGTTTCCGGGAGTTATATGCACTTCTTTAAACGAGCAGGTGGTGCATGGCATTCCCGGAAACACCAGGCTTTCTTCCGGAGACATATTAAGCATAGATGTAGGCGTTGAAAAGAACGGGTATTACGCGGACAGCGCGCTTACGATACCAATCGGAGATAAGGTTTCTAGTTCTGCGCTTTCTCTGATAGACATTACAGAAAAGGCCTTGTACCTAGGTATAGAAAAGGCAGTAGAGGGCAACAGGCTCTTTGATATTTCAAATGCGATACAAAAACTGACAGAGTCGCATGGTTACGGAGTAGTAAGGGAATTTGTAGGACATGGCATAGGCAAAAACCTGCACGAAGACCCTGAGATACCTAATTTTGGCAGGCAGGCTACGGGTCCAAGATTAAAAAACGGAATGGTGCTGGCAATAGAGCCTATGATAAACGAAGGCGGATACGAAATAGAGATTTTAAGCGATGGCTGGACAGCGGTCACAAAAGATAGAAAATTATCAGCTCATTTTGAACACACTATAGCTATTACGAACGAAGGGCCAAAAATATTAACATAGGTTAAAATCGAGGTTGCGTATATGCCTAAAGAAGAGGCGATAGAGGTTGAAGGCACGGTAGTAGAGTCGCTGCCAAACGCTATGTTCAGAGTTGAATTAGAAAACGGCCATAAGGTGCTTGCGCATGTTTCCGGAAAGATGAGGATGAATTTTATAAAGATTTTACCAGGAGATAAGGTTAAGATGGAACTTTCGCCTTATGACCTGACAAGAGGAAGAATTACTTACAGAGCGAAATAAACCAGGAGTAGATATGAAAGTGAAGGCTTCAATAAAAGTTATTTGCGATAGATGCAAGATAATAAAGCGTAAAGGCGTCGTGAGAATAATCTGTTCAAACCCTAAGCATAAACAGAGGCAGGGATAAGGAGTTAAAAGCATGGCAAGAATTGCAGGTATTGATTTACCGAAAGAAAAACGCATAGAGATAGCTTTAACTTATATTTACGGCATAGGAAGGCCCCTTTCAAACAAAATATTGAAGCAAGCCGGCGTAAATCCTGACACAAGAGCAAAGGACCTGAAAGAAGAAGAGGTCTCCAGGATAGCCGCTATTATTCAAAAAGAATATAAGGTGGAAGGAGATCTGAGAAGGGATATTTCTCAGAGCATAAAAAGACTTATAGACATTGGTTCTTATAGAGGCTTAAGGCACAGGAAGTCTTTGCCTGTAAGAGGCCAGAGAACAAGGACGAATGCTAGAACCAGAAAAGGCCCCAGAAAAACCGTTGGCGTTACTAGAAAAGCTACGAAGGTAGCAGCAGCGCCTGAGAAATAACTTAAAGGAGTTTTATGACAGAGAAACCCAAGACTACGAAGAAAAAGATTATTAAGAATATTGCCGCCGGCATAGCTCATATTTTAGCTACTTTCAATAATACGATAGTTACAATAACCGATAAGCAGGGCAATGCCATAGCGTGGTCTAGCTGCGGATCTGTGGGCTTTAAGGGTTCCAAAAAATCAACGCCTTTTGCAGCTCAGGTTACTGCCAGCGACGCTGCAAAAAAAGCTATTGAGCACGGACTTAAAGATGTAGAGGTTTTTGTAAAAGGCCCTGGTTCAGGCAGAGAAGCGGCAATAAGGGCCCTACAGGCAGCTGGTCTACATATAAGCGCCATAAAAGATGTTACGCCTGTCCCTCATAATGGCTGCAGGCCACCGAAAAGGAGAAGGGTCTAAACATGGCAAGATATACAGGGTCATCGTGCAGGGTATGCAGAAGAGAAGGCACCAAGCTTTTTTTAAAAGGCCAGAGGTGTTATACGGAAAAATGCGGTTTTGATAAGAGAAGCTATGCCCCTGGTCAGCATGGAAAAGGCCAGAGGACCAAGCTTTCTAACTATGGTTTACAATTAAGAGAAAAGCAGAAAGTGAAAAAGGTATACGGGATACTGGAGCGCCAGTTCAGAAAATATTTTCAGACAGCCAGCCGTTCAAAAGGCGTCACAGGTTCAAAGCTTCTGGAGCTTTTAGAGAGAAGGCTGGACAATGTTATATTCAGGTCCTGTTTTGCTTCTTCAAGACCAGGAGCGAGGCAGATAGTCATGCATGGTCATGTACTTGTAAACGATAGAAAAGTAGACATACCGTCTTATTCTGTGAAAACAGGCGATATTGTGATCATAAAACCAAAAGAGAAGGTCGTAAAAAGAATCAAAGACTCTGTTGAGAAATTAAAAGATAGAAGCTATCCGACATGGATTGAAGTGGACAAAGAAGGGCTTAGGGTAAAGATTACAAGATTTCCTGAAAGAAGCGACGTGGCGGCTGACATAAAAGAGCAGCTGATTGTAGAATTATACTCAAAATAAGAGGGGGTAATAAATGGGAATAAGCTGGAAGACGTTTGAAATGCCTAAAAGATTAGAATGTGATGAAGCAAGTTATTCCAAGACATTCGGGAAATTTGTAGCAGAACCGTTTGAAAGAGGTTTCGGATCTACGATAGGGAATTCCCTGAGGCGTATCCTTATATCTGCTATCGACGGAACCGCAGTTACCTCTATAAAGATAGACGGAGTACTGCATGAATTTTCTACGATACCCGGCGTACTGGAAGACGTCCCGCAGATTATTTTAAATATAAAGCAGTTGATTCTTAAATCAGAATCCCGCACTCCGAAGATATTGCGTTTAAAGGCTTCTAAAAAGGGTGAGGTCACGGCAAAAAACATAGCTACCGACGAAACAGTGGAAATAATAAATCAGGATTTACACATAGCTACCCTTACAAAGGACGCAAGTTTTAACATGGAACTCGAGATAGGCAGAGGTCGAGGCTTTGTCCCTTCAGAAAGAAATAAAAAAGAAGGACAGGTTATAGGCGTAATACCTGTGGATTCTATATTTGCTCCGGTAAGAAGGGTAAGTTATCACGTGGAAAATACCAGGGTAGGGCACATTACGGATTATGACAAGCTGCTGCTCGAGATATGGACAAATGGCAGCATGGAGCCAAAAGACGCCCTTCTGTACGCATCCCATATATTACAGAAACATCTGGAGGTATTTCTGAAATTCGGCCAGATCGTTGTAGAAGACGAAGTCCTGGAAGAAAATACCAAGGAAAACAAAGAATTGCTTGAAAAATTAAAACTCCCTGTTTCAGAACTCGAGCTTTCTGTAAGAAGCGGCAACTGCCTTAGAGAGGCGCGCATAAAAACTATAGGAGAACTTGTAGCGAAAACAGAGCAGGAAATGCTTCAATATAGGAATTTCGGCAAGAAATCGCTTCAGGAGATAATGGAAATGATCAAAGACATGGGTCTTTCTTTAGGCATGGAAATACCAAAGGAAAAGGCTTCAAAATGAGGCACCATAGACAAAGCGTAAAATTCGGAAGACAAAGAAGTCATTACAAGGCAACTCTCAAAAGCCTTGTTTCGGCTCTTATTATAAGTAAGTCCATACATACGACAAAGACTAAGGCAAAAGCTACTTCGCGCCTGGCAGACAAACTTATAACCCTCGGAAAAGAAAAAACAGTAACCAATCAGCGCAGGGCTTATGCTATTCTTTGCGACAGGAAACTGGTAGCGATGCTTTTCAATGAGATTGCGCCTTTATTTAAGAGTAGATTTGGCGGATATACAAGAGTTATACTGACCGAAAATAGGCGCGGTGATAACGCGCAGATGGCCATACTTGAATTTGTTGAAAAACCAAAATCTCTAGAGCATGAAAAGAAAGCTGAAAAAAAAGAGAAAAAACAAGCTGCTCCGGCAATTGAGGTTAAGTCTGAAAAAGAAGAGAAAGTTATTCCGTCCGAGCCAAAGAAAGAAGAGCACAAAAAAGAAGAACATAAGAAAGAAGCGCCGCAGCCCAAGAAACGCGAGAAGCCGATACAGAGGCCCGGATTCTTTAAGAAGTTTTTTGGACGAAAAGGCGATTAAATAATATTTTAAAACAGGGGTTGGGCAGGCCTACGAAAAGACGTCCCTCGGCTTCGCTCGGGACTTGCGTAGTCCTGAGACCTTCGACTTTGCTTAGGATGGTTCAAGGTCGAAGGGCGCTTGGACGCCCCAGCGAGGCGTCCTTCGCTCCGCGCCGATTCTCGCTCGTCCTACAGACAGGCTGGGGTCTGAGGCACCTCAGAAAAGTTTCGGCATTAATAGTATTATTCTTAATGCTAAGTGCGCAAGGAATTACGGCGAAGTTTTTATACCGTCAAGACTACCTTCGGTATAAAAAATGAGCCGTAAACCGTAGCGCACGGCGAAACTATTTCAGTGCCGAACGGCCCCAGCATGCCTGCAGGACACCGTGCCCGCTCGAATCGACGAGGCTTTTCTTTAGGCCTGCCCAACCCCGTATCATATTACTATGAAACTTTCTTCGCGAGCAAAAAACGTTTCCCCGTCATTAACTCTTGCTAGTACAGCCAAAGCCAAAAAAATGAAGCAGGAAGGCGTGGATGTTATAAGCTTTGGCTCGGGCGAACCTGATTTTGACACGCCGGATAATATAAAATCAGCTGCAATAAAAGCCATCCAGCAGGGATTTACAAAATATACCGC
>JAPLMD010000035.1 GCA_026387235.1 Candidatus Omnitrophota bacterium | reverse complement strand
TTTTTCTCAATGTCAGAGCATTGGTAAGGTTACCGTTATGCGCAACCGCGATATGGCCTGAAAGCGTCTCAACTAAAAATGGCTGGGCATTTTTTATATTTGAAGACCCTGTGGTAGAGTATCTGGCGTGGCCTACTGCGATATTGCCGGTTAGTTTTGCAATCTCTTCTTCGTTAAAAACCTCCGACACCAGGCCCATGCCTTTATGCTCTCTTATAAGCCTGCCGTCAGAAGTGACAATGCCTGCTGATTCCTGGCCCCTGTGTTGAAGCGCATATAGCCCCATATAAGCGGCTTGGAGCTTATATCGTACGCCACCCGGTTTACGCCTTTAACCTCATTTATGATCCTGTTTGAAATCCTTCCTAAAATTTCATAAGGGATCTTTGCCCAATCAGCTGTCATGGCGTCCCGGCTTGTCACTACCCTTAAAGCAACCACGCTTTCATACGTCCTTTCGTCGCCCATTACGCCGACGCTTTTCACCGGTAAAAGCACTGCGAACGACTGCCATATATTTTTATATCCTGCGTATTTTTCCATTTCTTCCTGCACGATTAAATCCGCATTCCGTAAAATCTCCAGGCGTTCCTTTGTCACGTCTCCTATTATTCTCACGGCAAGACCCGGTCCCGGGAAAGGCTGCCTGCAAACCATACCGTCAGGAAGTTTTAATTCTTTTCCCAAAAGCCTTACCTCGTCTTTAAAAAGGTCTCTCAGGGGTTCTATGAGTTTAAGGTTCATCTTTTTAGGAAGGCCTCCCACGTTATGGTGCGTCTTTATGGTAGCGGACGGCCCTCCTTTTGCGGAGACGCTTTCAATCACGTCAGGATAGAGCGTGCCCTGGCCGAGAAATTTTACATTGCCTAATTTATCTGATTCCTCTTCAAATACCCTGATAAACTCATTGCCTATTATTTTGCGTTTTCTTTCAGGATCGCTGACTCCTTTTAACCTTTCCAAGAATCGTTTTTCGGATTTAGCTACGTGGAGGTTTACACGGAAATGTTTTTTGAACACGTCTTCCACGTATTCTCTCTCATGTTTTCGCAATAGCCCATTGTCTACAAAGATACACTGAAGCCTGTTTCCTATTGCCCTGTGCAAAAGAACTGCCGCCACAGAAGAATCAACTCCTCCGCTTAATCCAAGGACCACTTTTTCTTTACCCACCTTTGCCCTTATCTCTTCGATAGAATTTTTTATAAACGACGCCATTGTCCATGTGGGTTTCAAACCGGCTATATCATAAAGAAAATTCTTAAAAATCTGCATGCCTTTCGGGGTGTGGATGACTTCCGGGTGGAACTGGACGCCGTATATCTTTCTCCTGAGGTCTGCCATGCTGGCTATGTGGCTATTTTTAGTATGCGCTAATATTTTAAAACCTTTTGGCATTTCCTGGACCTTGTCGCCATGGCTCATCCAGACCTTTTCTTTTTTCTGGAAACCTTCAAAGAACCTTTCTTTCCTGTTCAGGCTTAATTCAGCATAACCGTATTCTCTTTTTTTACTTTTGCCAACCTTGCCGCCCAATACATAAGCTGTAAACTGCATGCCGTAACAGATGCCTAATACAGGCACGCCTAATTTAAAAATCCTCGGGTCTGCTTTTGGAGAACCTTTTACTACAACGCTCGCGGGCCCGCCTGTAAGTATAATGGCCTTCGGGTTATATGATTTTATTTTTTCAATAGACGTGCTATAAGGCATAAGAACAGAATATACCTTGCATTCCCTGACGCGCCTTGCTATAAGCTGATTATACTGCGATCCGAAATCCAATATTACAACTGTGTCTTTTTTCATATCTTGCCTTTGCACGCTTTTACGCACACCCCGCATATAAATTGGTCTACTAAACGCTTATCTCTGAATTCTTTTAATTTTTCAAAACACTTTATGTGGTCAAAATCCTCTTTATTTTCTTTTATTGCTCCTGCAGGGCAAACACTTATACAGGCCCTGCATTCCCCGCAACCTTCTTTTAGCTTTTTATCAGGCTCTAAAGGCATGTTCGTAAGGATAGTTACCAGCCTGAACCGAGATCCTATTTCAGGATTTACCAAAAGATTATTGCGGCCTATAAAACCAATGCCGGACATCTCTCCTATCTTTTTATGGGGAAGATGGGCAGTTTGCTTTTCCCAATCAATTATCTGGGACGCAGGTACCGGCAATGCCCTGTAACCTTTACTCTGTATGAAATTTGAAACTTTAAAAGCAACCTGATCTAATATAGCGTTTGCCTGCCTGTAATGATGGTAATAAATCTTGGTGGGAAAACTCGTTATATCCTCTAATATCCCATCAGAAAGCCTCAGACCTAAGGATATAGTATAATCCAAATCCCTTAAAGTTTCATCAGAAAAAAGAAATTCTTTTTTTATGGCTCCAACGCATGCCACGCCGAAAAGCGCTATACCTAAACCTGCGGTAAATTTCTTTAATTCATCTTTGTATTCTTTAATATTTTCCATTTCTTAAGATATATCATTAAAATAGATATAGCGACAGGCGTCACGCCTGAAATCCTGGATGCCTGGCCTAAATTAAGGGGCTTTATCCCGGAAAGTTTTTCAATTATTTCTTTTGAAAGCCCGGGGACTGCCTCAAACTCAAAACCATCCGGTATTTTTATATGCTCTATTTTCTTGAAATTCTCTATTTCTTTTAACTGCCTATCTATAAAACCTTTGTACTTTACCTCTATTTCCACTTCCTGTATCTCGCTATCAGAAAGGGATATTTTACCATTTTTATTTATTTTTTCCAGCATATTAAAATCCACCCCGGGCCTTTTCAATAAATCCAGCAGACTGGCCACATTATTTATGGGTGTTATATTAAACCTTTTTAATATATTATTAATTTTAGCGTTCGGGTAAAGCTTGACGCCCCCTATTTTTTTCAGGGCCCTACGTATGTTATCTTTTTTGGAAAGCATCTTTTTATATTGTTTCCCGCTTATAAGGCCTAATTTTTTATTGCCCGGCTCCATAAGGCGCTGATCAGCATTATCTTCCCTTAATAAAAGCCTGTATTCGACTCTCGAAGTAAACATCCTGTAAGGTTCGTTCGTGCCTTTTGTAACAAGGTCATCTATTAAAACACCGATATAGCTCTCCGAGCGGTCTAATATAAACGGCTCTTTCCCTTTTGCTCTAAGGCCGGCATTCACTCCCGCGATAAACCCCTGGGCTGCTGCCTCTTCATAGCCGGTAGTGCCGTTTATCTGGCCGGCGTGATATAGATTTTGGATTAGTTTTGTTTCAAGCGTTGGTTTTAATTGCGTCGGGTCTATAAAATCATATTCGATTCCGTATCCGGGCACGAGTATTTCAGCCTTCTCAAGGCCTTTGATACTTCTTATCATCTTCAGCTGTACATCCAGCGGCAGGCTCGTAGATATCCCGTTTGGATAGTATTGATTTGTTTTTAATCCTTCCGGCTCTAAAAATATCTGATGTCTGTCTCTATCGCTGAACTTCACTATCTTATCTTCAATAGAAGGGCAGTATCTGGCGCCCGTGGATAGGATCTTACCGGTATAAAGCGGAGAGCGGTCAAGATTATCGCGTATGATCTCGTGCGTTTTTTTATTGGTATAAGTAATATAACATGGCACCTGTTTTCTTGTTATCTTCTTGGTTGAAAATGAAAACGGCGTTACCCGCTCATCGCCCGATTGCTTTTTTAGTTTAGAAAATCTTATGGTTCTAGCGTCTAATCTCGCTGTAGTGCCTGTCTTAAGCCTTGACACGTTAAACCCGAATGATTTTAAATTTTCCGAAAGGCCTAGAGAAGGCGCATCTCCTAACCTGCCGCCTGGCATGTGAGTAAGGCCTATATGAATAAGCCCGTTCAGAAAAGTCCCGGGGGTAAGGACTATTGTTTTAGACTTTACAGAAATTCCGCTTGTAAGTTTAGCGCCTTTTATGGCGCCATTTTTAACGATTAATTCTCTTGCAGAGCCTTCCAATAAATGCAAATTCTTGGTTTTCTTAATAACAGCCTGCATGTATTTTAAGTACATTGCCCTGTCTATCTGAGCTCTGGAAGACCATACTGCATGGCCCTTGCTTCTATTTAAAATACGAAATTGTATGCCGCACGCGTCAGCTGCCTTTGCCATTTCCCCGCCTAAGGCATCAATCTCTTTAACAAGCTGGCCCTTACCGATGCCTCCTATGGCAGGATTGCAGGACATGTAGCCTATCTTATCAAGGCTCATGGTGATAAGCAGCGTCTTACATCCCATCCTGGCCGCGCTAAGCGAGGCCTCTATCCCCGCATGCCCCGCGCCAATAACTATAACATCATATATTTTTTTCACATGAATATGATAACAGATATGCGCCAGGCAGTCAATTGCTGGACAAAAGCTCATCCATGGCTTGTTCGAGGGAATTTTCTATTGTCTGCTTGCCGCCGCTGGTAAGATATTTCAGGACATTTTCTTTGAATCTTGTAGAAAGCCATCTTATCTGCGGAGAGTTCAGGAAGCCTCCTATCTCAAATTCGAAATTTTGATACGGAAGCCTTTCGCCTACAAGAAGGAATAACAGCCTTAATTTAAAGGATTCTTTAAGAAGCTTTGTGGATAACCTGACAGATATATTACCATTGATCTTTTTCATGTTTTTTAACATCATGTTTCCGCTCAGATTCATGTCCAGGCCGCTAATGCTGATTTTATCAAACATGGCCTCTTTATTTGCCGGCGAAAAAGACACAAGCGAAGAAATATGCTCAAAATATACGTTTTTAAGCGAGGGGGTGCTTAAAAAATCGGAAATCAGCCCAAGCACCTGCGCATTCTTTAAATAACCGTCCGCAACATCCAATCTTCCTGATAAACAGGGCTCCCGCCTGTTATTAAAGACGCCCTTGAAATCCAGATTGCCTTTTAATTCATAATTCAGCTCAAGGGATTTGGTTAATTCTACAACATCTAATCTGTAAACTTTAAAATCCAGCAATAATTTCGGCGGCCATTGGCCGGAATCCAGAAAACCGTTTCCTTTCAAAAGGCCTTTGTAAGCCGACACGCTCAACCCTGTAAAATAAATTTTTGTCTTGCCTAAATAAACATGCGTTTTAAAATCAGACGCGTTCACATTAAACACCTTTTCTGCTGTATCTGTCTCGCAGATTATGTTTTTTACGTCCACGAAAGCTGCTTTATTCGCAAAAACGCACGATAAACCATCCAGCCTTATCACAGCGTGGTAAGTTTCCCTGGGATTGATCGACGTCAGTTTCTGTGTCCGGAGGGTCAGATTCCCGTTTATGGAATTCCCAAGTTTTTTGCCTGAATAATTCAGTTCAAAATTAAAAGGATTAAATGGCCTCAGGACCGGAAGCTGCCCCGGATAAGATATGATGCGCAGTTCAATGGCAGGCGATTTAAAATCAGAGATCTCGCAGCTTATTCCTAAAGGAAAATTATTTACAAAAAAATCCAGGTTTTTAACAAGCAGCTCGCTCTTTGATAAAATGACGCTGCCATAAAGATTATTTATCCTGGCTACTCCATGGATATTTATCTCTTTTGAGGCAATGTTTAATTCCGCCTTCGGGCTGGCGGCATAATTATTTATATTACCTTTTATATCTACGCTGAATTTCTCTAAATCTAAACACAGGTTCCTTATCGATATAACATCGGGCGTCATGATTATATTCAGTTTATATTTTACCGGCCCGATAACCCCCGGCTTTTTAAAAACCGCGGCGCCTTTTAAATAAAACTCTTTTGACTTTTTATGCCTTGCAAAGGTTGCACTGTTACTTATTAAAAATTCTAACACGCTGAACCGGATATTGAATTTCTCGATCTCAATATAAGAAAGGCGTTTTTCTTTATCTTGTATTTTTATATTTTTTAAGATTATTTCGCCGTAAGGCAAAAATCCTATATCCCCGATTTGAACATTTTTGCCTAAAATAACGGCGGATTCTTTTTCTATAGTATTTTTTATTTTTAGGAATTGCTCATTGAAAATAACCGGGAGGTTGAAAGAAGCTAATATCAAAGATGCTATAAACAGGGTTAGAAGAACTTTACGGGGTGATCTTGACGAAGAGCTGGCCATTTCTATAGACCTCTACATTATCTATATAATATCTTATCCTGAAATCATTCCGCGAAGCGCTTCTATATGAGGTCTCTTTATATTCTGTAAAAAGAAGGAACAACGGCTTGGAAAAAAAATCTTCCTTGACGTTTTCAAACATCCTTTTTTCTTCCCAGGTAGGGTCTTTAATCTCTTCCATTATTTTTAACAGGTACGCCTTCGCAAAGACATCGGCCTTTGAGCTCGGATAATTATTTATATACCCGGTAAAATTCAGGATTGCGTCATAGTACATCTTGTGGTCATAATAATATTCTGCCATTGCGAACATGGATTGCTGCGCCAAAGAGCTTTTCGGAAAATTTCTTACGATGCTCCGAAACTCCATAAATGCAAAATCATACTTCTTCTGCTCGATAAGCCTGAGCGCCTCTTTGTATTGAGACCCCGCATTAGCAGATAAATCCTGGGTTATAAAAAGAATGGAAACTAAAAATATGGCTATATAAAATATCTTTCTCATTGTTTTACAATAATACCCTCTGGATCATAAGAAGTCAAGAACTAACACGCAGTTTATCATGGTTAAATATCTTGCCCTGTCAAGGCAACTGAATTTATTCATCTAAAATGTTACAAGCTTATTATTCTAAACAGGTTGGGTTCGTCAGATCAGATTATCTTTTGCCAGGCATTCGCCGTTCCAGCAGTACGTACATAGCTTTTCCCGCGGAAGGCCAATAGCTTTTATCATATCGCTAAGAGCCTGATAACGCAAAGTAGTGACTCCTATGTCTTTTCTGATCCATTCTACCATCTTTTGATATTTTTTGGTAGTGTGATCTATATATTCTGATACATCTTCTATGTCATGGCCTTCTATGTCTTTTATGGCTTTTCTAGCGGCTAATTCGTGTATAGTCCTTGTAGAAAGGCAGAATTTGCACGGATACATGAGAGGCGGACACGCAGGCCTTACATGTATTTCTTTTGCGCCGTTATCCCATAGTTTTTGAACAGTAAAATTTTTAAGCTGAGTGCCCCGCACAATAGAATCCTCGCAAACTACAATCTTCTTGCCGTCTATCACATTTTTGATGGGTATTAGTTTCATTTTTGCTATGCGGTCTCTTATTTCCTGGATCGGCGGGGTATAGCTTCTGCCATAACCTGCGGTGTATTTTACAAGAGGCCTGCGGTAAGGTTTGCCGGACTCCATAGCGTAGCCTATCGCATGGGCAATCCCGGAGTCAGGCACGCCTGAAACTACATCTATATCTATATCCTTGTCGCGCTTTGCCAGGCACGCCCCGCATCTTTCTCTTACTACTTCGACATTTATGCCTTCATAACTTGAAGCGGGAAAACCGGTATATATCCATAAAAATGAGCATATCTGATTAGCGCTCTTATGGCCGGTCTTAATCTCTTTAAAGCCGCTTTCATTTATTAAAACTATCTCTCCTGGAAACAAATATTTATATATTTTAAATCCTATATTAGGAAAAGAATTTGATTCCGAAGCAACTGCAAAGTCCCCGTCTCTAGTGCCTATTACTAAAGGTGTGTAGCCAAACCTGTCTCTTGCGGCATAAACCCCGTCTTTACAAAGTATAAGAAGGCTGCACGATCCCTTAATCATGGAGAACATGTATTCTATGCCGCTTACGATGTCGTCTCCCATGCTGACAAGCTTTGCAATTACCTCCACGACATTAGGAGCGCCGTCTTCTGTTTCGCTGAAAGAGCAATCTTTCTTGTGAAGCTCCATGATAAGCTCGGCCGTATTTTCTATAAGCCCGGTCATGCATATCGCAAATGAGCCGAACTTTGTATTGAGAAACATTGGCTGAGCGTCTGAATCGCTTATGACTCCTATGCCATATCTGCCTTCGGATTTTTTATAATCCTCGAAAAATTTGGATTTAAACTGGCTCTGAGATATATCGTGTATCTGCCTGTAAATACGTTTCCCGCACAATATCGCTATGCCGCCATATTGAGTCCCCAAATGAGACTGGTAATCTACTCCATAAAATAAATCGCTTACGCAATTCTTTTCTGACACAACCCCGAATATTCCACTCATGTTTTCCTTTCTGATTTATCCCGCTAGATATTAAAAAACAAACTGGAAGAAGGTATCGCGTCTGTTGTAAAGTTTATGCCAAGTTTTCTTAAGCCTGCCTCGTCGCCAGGCGTAGGCAGATGCGTGCTGTGGAGTTCGCATCCTCTTAATTCTCTAAGTTTCGTCAGCGCGTTTTTCGCGTTATTATCCGCGTGCGCGCTTATAGACAGCGCCACAAGTATCTCGTCCAGATTTAGGCTTTCCGAAGACATGGATAAAATTTCTTTTTTCAGCCTGGAGAGATCATTCATAATTTCCGGCTTCAATATATGAACGGAGTCATTAATGCCTGCAAGATATTTTATCGCATTTATAATTGCGCTGGATGCCGCGTGCATAAGCGTAGAATTTTTGCCCGTAATAATTTTACCATCTTTAAGCTCGATTGCCGCGCCGCAAAAATATCCTTTATTGCCCTTGCCTTTAACTTCGCATTCTTTAGCGGCGTCTCTTGCAGGCAGCACCACAGGTCTGTCTTCAGGTTTTACGCCGGCTGCTTCCATAATAGCCTTCGCCCTTTCAAACTCCTCCTTTGTGCCGCTTCCTATTGCGAATTCTAAATTATGCCTGAAGAATCTCCTGATTATCTCCTGCCTGGCTGCCAGTTTCGTGCCTTCATCGTCTATAATTCCAAAGCCGGCCCTGTTTACTCCCATATCAGTAGGAGAATTGTAATAACTGTCTTTAGAGCCGGTTATTTTAATTATGATATTTTTTAAAATAGGAAACGCCTCTACGTCACGGTTATAATTTACCGATACTTTATTGTATGTCTCTAAATGATGCGGGTCGATAAGATTAAAGTCTGCCAGGTCAACGGTTGCAGCTTCATAAGCAATGTTTACCGGATGCTTAAGAGGGAGATTCCATATAGGAAATGTTTCAAATTTTGCATAGCCGGAATTAACCCCGTGCTTATGGTCGTGATAAAACTGAGATAGGCATACTGAAAGCTTCCCGCTCCCTGGCCCAGGCGCAGTGACTATTACAACCGGTTTTTTTGTTTCTATATAATCGTTCTTACCGTATCCTTCAGAACTTACTATTTTTTCAACATCAAAAGGATAGCCTTCTATCTTGTAATGCCTGTAGACCTTTATGCCAAGCCTTTCAAGTTTTCTTTGAAATTTAATAGCTGCCGGCTCGTTTTCAAACCTTGTAAGCACAACTGATGTTACATTCAAATTCCATGCCTTAAGGTCGTCAATAAGTTTTAATGTAGCGAGGTCATAAGTTATGCCAAAATCCCCCCTCACCCTGCCCTGTTCAATGTCTTTGGCATACACGCTTACAATTATCTCCGCGTGGTCTTTTAATTTTTCCAAAAGCATCATTTTTACATTAGGGTCATACCCGGGCAAAACCCTTGCGGCGTGATAATCAAAACAAATCTTCCCCCCGAATTCAAGATAAAGCTTATTGTCAAATTTCTTGACTCTACCGAGAATCTCTTTTGTCTGCTCTTCGAGGTATTTATTATTATCGAAACATTTATTCTTTATCATGTTATTTCTTTATGGTATTCCTGCAATGATTTCACGCTGCCTTTATTCTCCAGATAGGCTTTTATTCCTTCGCTTGCCGCAAGAGCTGCGGCTATTGTTGTCAGATAGGGAATCTTATATTTTATAGCGGCTTTTCTTATATAAGAATCGTCGGACGCCGCTGTTTTCCCGATAGGCGTATTTATAATCAGATTTATTTCTTTATTGTGTATAGCGTCCACAATATTAGGGCGGCCTTCCTGCATTTTATTTATGAGCTCTACATCTACGCCGTTTTTCTCAAGGTATTTCTTTGTGCCGCTTGTTGCAATAACCTTGAACCCGAGCTCCTTAAGCCTTCTGACAGTTTCCAGGGTATTTTTCTTTTTATCCTTATCGCTTATTGTTATAAGCGCTGTTCCTTTTACAGGAAGTTTTTGCCCTGCTGCTTCCTGGGCCTTGTAATATGCCAAACCAAATGAATCAGCTATGCCCAGGACTTCTCCTGTTGAACGCATCTCAGGCCCAAGAATCGGGTCTGCTTCATGGAACATATTAAAAGGAAACACCGCTTCTTTCACTCCTATGTGGCTGTATTTTTTCTGCTTGAGATTCATATCTTTTAATTTCTTGCCAAGCATTATTTCAGTAGCAAGTTTTGCCATTGAAACGCCTGTTACCTTTGAAACCAGAGGCACTGTCCTTGAAGCCCTGGGATTTGCCTCCAGCACATATACTCTGTCGTTTGCGATTGCATACTGGATATTTATAAGGCCCACTGCCTTTAATTCCATGGCAATCTTTTTTGTATATTTTTCAATTGTCTCTATGTGTTTTTTAGGGATTGTTCTTGGAGGAAGGACGCATGCGGAATCTCCTGAGTGTATACCCGCTTCCTCTATATGCTCCATGATTGAAGGAATGAAAACTTCTTCTCCGTCTGAGATCGCATCTGCCTCTGTTTCCATTGCGTCTTCCAGGAATTTATCTATTAAGATGGGCCTGTCAGGCGAGATCTCAACAGCCTTGTTCAGATAATCTTTCAGCATTTCTTCATCATAGACGCATTCCATTGCCCTGCCGCCCAGGACATATGAAGGCCTGACCATAAGAGGATATCCGATTTTTCCAGCAATGCTCAGGGCCTCATCAAATGTCCTTGCCATGCCGCTTTCTGTCTGAAGTATCCCCAGTTTTTTCATTACCTTGGCGAATCTTTCCCGGTCTTCCGCCAAGTCAATACTTTCAGTAGATGTGCCCAGGATTTTCACGCCCGCATCTTCCAGGGCTTTTGCAATATTTAGAGGGGTCTGCCCGCCAAACTGGACTATCGCGCCTATGGGTTTTTCATTATTGTAAATACTTAAAACGTCTTCGACTGTAAGAGGCTCAAAATATAATTTGTCGGATGTATCATAGTCAGTTGAAACAGTCTCGGGATTGCAGTTTACCATTATGCTTTCGTATCCCATTGTCTTTAACGCATATGAAGCATGGCAGCAGCAATAGTCAAATTCAATGCCCTGGCCGATCCTGTTTGGCCCGCCGCCAAGTATCATTATTTTTTTCTTATCGGTTACTTTGACTGTATCTTTGGCATTATATGTTGAAAAATAATATGCTGCGTCTGCGCCGCTGACAGGAACTGCTTCCCATGACTCTACCTTGCCAAGCTTGATCCGCCTCTCCCTTATCTCATCTTCTTTCAAGCCAAGTATCTGTCCCAGATACCTGTCTGAAAAACCGTCTTCTTTTGCTTTAATCAAAAGCTCGTCAGGAAGTTTTTTACCTTTATATTTCAGAATTTCTTCTTCCCGCTCCACAAGTTCTTTCATCTCGTTAATAAAATACCTGTGGATCCTGGTTTTTTCGTAAAGTTCTTCTACGCTCATGCCTTTACGAAGCGCTTCATACATTATAAATTGCCTCTCAGATGTAGGATATGCCAATAAACCTTTTAACTCATCCAAAGACAGTTTATTAAAATTCTTGGCAAAACCAAGGCCGTATCTTCCTGTTTCAAGGCTTCTGATAGCTTTCTGGAACGCCTCTTTATAGGTTTTGCCTATACTCATTACTTCGCCGACAGATTTCATCTGCGTGCCCAGATGGTCCTGGACATTTTTAAATTTTTCAAATGCCCAACGCGCGAATTTTATAACAATATAATTGCCTGAAGGTGTATATTTATCTAATGTTCCGTCGCGCCAATACGAAATATCTTTTAGATCATCTCCTCCCGCAAGCCTGGATGACACATACGCAATAGGAAAACCTGTTGCCTTTGAAGCAAGCGCAGAAGAGCGGGATGTCCTTGGATTAATCTCTATTACAACCACTCTGTCATCTTCCGGGTTATGCGCAAACTGGATATTTGTGCCTCCTATAACACCGATTGCGTCAACTATTTTATAAGAGTAGTCCTGAAGTTTTTTCTGAAGCTCTGGTTTTACAGTAAGCATGGGCGCTGCGCAGAAAGAATCGCCTGTGTGAATCCCCATCGGATCAATATTTTCGATAAAACAAACTGTGATTTTATTGGCCTTGGAATCCCTGACTACCTCAAGTTCTAATTCCTCCCATCCTATAACAGATTCTTCTATTAATATCTGGCCAATAAGACTTGCGGATATGCCTCTTGACGCCACAATCTCCAGCTCTTCATCATTATAAACAGCTCCTCCGCCTGTACCGCCCATAGTATATGCAGGCCTTATAATAACAGGATAGCCGAGTTTATGCGCAACGCTAAGCGCCTCTTCAATATTATAAGCAGGAGAGCTTTCAGGCATTGGGATTTTTAACTTATTCATTGTCTCTTTAAATATAATCCTGTCTTCTCCTCTTTCTATAGCATCTGCCTGTACGCCTATAATTCTTACCCCGTATTTATCTAAAATGCCTTTTTTTGAAAGTTCGCTTGATAGATTCAAGCCTGTCTGGCCGCCCAGATTAGGCAAAAGCGCATCAGGCCTTTCTTTCTCAATTATAGCTGTAAGAGAATCCAGGGTTAAAGGCTCCACATATGTAGAATCAGCCATTCCAGGGTCTGTCATAATAGTGGCAGGATTGGAATTCACAAGTACGATTTTATAACCTGCGCTCCGCAATGCCTTGCACGCCTGAGTGCCTGAATAGTCAAACTCACAAGCCTGGCCTATAATGATCGGGCCAGAGCCTATTATCAAAACCTTGTTTATATCTTTTATCTTCGGCATAAGTCTTCCTTTTGCCTAATTCTTAGGCATCTTTACGCAAATAAAAAAGGCACTTCTAGCTATAAACCTAGAAGCGCCTTCCTGTTATTTACATGGTTGCTGACTAACATCGGGTATAATTATCTATTATTTCAACCTCGAGGTCAAGCAAAATAATCCCTGAAAAATCTCTACAACTGGCTCTTAAGCGTTTCAACTGGCACAAAATCTGACAATCGAGTTTGGCTAAATGCCCTTGCAGGGATATTGAATGTATGTATGGTATAATAAATATCTCTTTCGAGGCTTTGAACTATCTCATCCACAAAAAAATAAACATGAGATCTGTAATTACTGCCTGTTCCTGTACTGCAATATATTTGTCTTGGGCATGGCATATCTTTAAGCCTGTCATATAATCTTTCTAATCTCTGATCGCTTAAATCTAATAATAAAGGCTTTAATTTGTCTTTTGGAATAAGGATATTCAATAAGAAGCTGAAATAATGGCTCGTAGCTGCATTCATAATCCATCGCCACTACTTTTTTCAATTTTGAATTTCTGACTTTGGGTTTGCTGGCTCCGAAAGATATCCCTTCAAAAATTGTGCCGTCTTCCAATGCAATAAAAGCTTTCATGGGTATCCCTACATCCCTCGCAGCATATAAGACAAACAAAAGCTGCTCGGGATATGTTCGGACATATGACTTACGTAGCACTTCGTGCTCCGTAAGTCATGTCCTCACATAAAAAAACGTCCTGCTTTATTAAAGCAGAACGTCTTTGTTCAATATAAATACCCCTATTTAGTCAAAGCTATTTAATCCTCAAACAGCTTCCACGCTGATTATTTCCGGAATTTCTTCTTTTAATGCTTTTTCGACTCCATTCTTAAGCGTCATCTGCGACATTGGACAGCAACCGCATGCGCCTTTCAGCTTCACTTTAACCACCCCATCCACCACATCCACTAGTTCTATATCCCCGCCGTCCTGCTGTAAAAACGGCCTTATCTTCTCTATTGCTTTCTCAACTTTATCTCTCATATACCTCTCCTTTTTTAGGTACAAAATTATGCTTTATTCGTAACTTTTGTAACCAAATTTGCGAAGCAAATTTGAGGACCTTTATTCTATCGGCCTTTCTTTTAACGCTTTGAAACTAACCCCTGATTCAACGCCAGGTATCGGCGCAACAGGTTCGGTTAACAAAAATTCCCTGTTCTTTATAGAACTCTTTAGTTTTTCAGCTATCTCAACTGCCTTAGAATAACTGGAAAGAGCGCCCGTAGGAACTTCTTTGCCCTTTATTGTAATCTTTCCGGTCTTCAGCTGAGCGTAATTTACCTCTCCTAAGCTGCCGGGTATGCAATTCGGATATGCCTCGCTATAATCAATTATCTGCGTCCAGATATCTTCGTCCTTGACCGCTGCATACTTACATATTTCTTCATTTAATATTGGTATAGGAACGCCTATGCCAACTGTAAGAGTAACGCCATAACCCTGAAAAGTAGTGCCAACTAAATAATCAGGCGTCATTTGTTTCAAATCCCCTATTACAGCCAGAGTTCCGGCCGGCGCCTGAGGTATGCCTGTATCTTTGCGTTTCACGGTGGGAGAATGCTGAGTTCCCTGCCACGCCACATAACCTATCCCGCCTCCCAGAAAAATCTTTGTGCCAATGCCTATTGTTTTATAATGCGGGTCTTTTAATAAAGGCGAAAGCTGGCCTGCCGAGCAATAATAAGCATTCCCGAGGTTTGGCCTTAAAGCTCCCATATAAGTGTAAATCATTCTATCAGATAAATTCACAGCGCAGTTATAATTCTGATAGGCATTTCTTATGTTAAATAATACTGCTTCGTTGAGATCTTTGATATTAATCAGGGTTTCTATTTTTTTGCGAGGGTAACAGTCTGTCCCATAAGCTGTCCCCCTGAGAGCAACGTCTTTTCCTGCTACTAATTCCTGTATCACGTGCGCTCCGCCGTATTTAAATTCTCCGGGATACACTTTATTTCTCGGGTCATCATCCGGAAGAGCTGTCGCGCCTAAATATAAATCCACTGCCGCGAAACCTGTATATGCAGGTATGTCATTTACAGTGACGCTTCCTCCGCCAAGCTTTATCCTCGGTTTTGAGTGGCCTATATTAAAATACACCCCTGAAGAACACATTGGGCCGAATGTACCGGTAGTAACAACATCTACTTTTTCAGCTGTTTTTTTAATCCCGTCTTTTTCAACAAGATCTATGATCTCTTCTGCGGTTACAACAACTGCGGTTCCTTGTTTGATCTTCTCGTTTATCTCTTTGATTGTTTTTGCCATGCTTATTTATCCTCCGTTTTTAAAATTTGAACATGTCGGTAGAGAGATACCTTTCACCGGTATCGCATATAACAGTGACTATCATCTTATTCTTATTTTCAGGCCTTTTAGCGATTTCAAACGCCGCAAATACGTTTGCGCCGCTGGATATGCCTGCCATAATCCCTTCTTCTCTGGCAAGACGCCTCGCTGTTTCTATAGCCTCTTCATTTTTTACCTTAAAAATCTCGTCTATCAGGCCTCTTTCAAGTATATCAGGAACAAATCCGGCGCCTATGCCCTGGATCTTATGAGGCCCTGGTTTGCCGCCTGAAAGCACAGGCGAATCAAAAGGTTCTACAGCTACTATTTTAAAACCTAGTTTTCGTTTTTTAATCACTTGCCCTACGCCTGTCAATGTGCCGCCTGTGCCGATACCGGAAACAAATATATCCACTTTACCGTCCGTATCTTGCCAGATTTCTTCCGCAGTAGTCTCTCTGTGCGCTTTTGGATTCGCGGGGTTTTTAAACTGCTGGGGCATAAAAGCTCCCTTTGTATTCTTTGTAAGCTCTTCTGCTTTTTCAATGGCGCCTCTCATGCCTTTTTCACCCTGCGTCAGGACTATTTCAGCCCCGAATAACTTTAAAATCTGGCGGCGCTCAATGCTCATTGTCTCAGGCATCGTAATTATAAGCTTATAACCCCGGGTGGCCGCTATAAACGCAAGCGCAATGCCGGTATTCCCGCTTGTAGGTTCTATTATGGTCCCGCCCGGTTTTAAAACGCCTTTTTCTTCCGCATCCTTTATCATTGAAAAGCCAATCCTGTCTTTTACGCTCGCGGCCGGATTAAAAAATTCTAATTTAGCCAGGATCTCGGCATCTATGCCTTTTGCTATTTTATTTAATCTCAATAGAGGCGTATTCCCGATAAGTTCTGTTATGTCATTATAAATTTTAGCCATAGCCTGCCTCCTTTAGATAGAATAAGAGGTGTTTCCGTTTTTGCTTTTTATGTTTTCAATTCTTCTGAGAAGCTCGGCGAATGTAACAGTGTCTACCACCAGAGATGTAGCTGTATAAACCTGCGACCATATATCCTTGAATACGCAATATGGAAAATCCCGGCATTTTTCGTATTTCTTCTTACCGGCGCACGCTATTGGCTCTATGGGGCCTTCTATAAATCTAATCACCTCTCCCACTGTTATAGTTTCAGGAGGCCTTGCTAAAAAATATCCCCCATCTATTCCTCTCTTGCTCCCTACAAAACCGCCTTTTTTTAAAGTAAGCAATATCTGCTCTAAAAATTTATTGGGTATATCCCCTTTTTTAGCCAGCTCTTGAATAGGCAGCACTCCTTTATTATAGTGCATGGCCAGATCAAGCATGGCTTTTAAACTGTAATCGCCTTTATAAGTTATATTCATGTAAACCTCTAATCTATATAATTATGATTAACTTGGTATAGATTATAGCATAATAAAAAAAGATGTCAAGAAAAAATTATATATTAGGTTTTATTAGGACAATATACTCATCCCCAAAATTCTTGAGCAAACTGCATTTAAACCTATCTCCGGCTACTCCCTCTATGTTTACTAAAGAAGATTTATCTAGAACACAATAGGTAATCGGCTGGTTCGCAAGAAATCCCCTCACCTCTTCATTAGTGCCAAGAAATGGCACAGGATGGGGGCTGAAGAAATTGCCTTTTCCGTTTCTAAAAATCGCTATTTCCTTGCCTGTATAAAACCTGACGCCTCTTGCAAAGGATTTTGAACATAGAATAATTCCGTCTGTGGCATAATTTTTCTGCAGGTACTCGCTTGAATGCGCGCTGGATACATATTCTTCAAAGTTAGCGCGATAGAAAAAAATAAAAAATACTAACAAGAAAATATTCAGAGCGCTGGCATAAGGGGAAAAAACCGGGTTCTTCCTAATAATAGCCATCTGGGCGATAATAACTGCTATGAAGAAAGCGATAAAGCCGTACAGAAGGGCTGGCTGGCTTACATACATAGAATATTTAAAAGAGGCTACCCCCAGTCCTAGGGCCAGCAAAATAAAAATCGCCAATGTTGCCAGGGAAATCGCCAGAAGCTGCCGTTTAGCTGCGCTGGCTATCTCATGGATAAAATCTCCGGTGATCATTGCCAAAGCAGGAAACAAAGGCATAACATAACTTATTAGCTTGGAATGCGCTATCTGAAAAACAGCAAAAACCGCGGTTACCCAGCAAAGCAGAAATAAATGCATGGGTTGGGCCGTCTTATTTTTAAACTTTTTTAACAAATATATAAATGAGGCTGCTGTAAAAATGCTCCAGGGAAACATACAGAGCGCCATTGAGAAAGGATAAAAATACCACTTGTCGTTACTCTTATGTTCCGCAACAAGCAAGCGCCTGATGTGGTCATTGTAGAAAAACTCTTTAATAAAATCGTTTCCGAACCGCGATATGATAAACCAATACCACGGAACAGCTATCAGTAAAAATAACCCTGCTCCTAAAAACGAAGCCCGGCAAAATAAAAACGTTAATTCTCTCCTTACAGTCAAAAAAATCCATACTATCAGTACAGGAATAATAAAACCCAGCGGGCCTTTGGTCAAAACCGCAAAAGCGGAGAAAACAAAAAAGAAAACAATGCCTAAGGATTTCCATTTTCTATCATGGTATCCGAAGTAAAACGACGCTAAAGACAGAAGAATAAACACTGAAAAAATCATATCGGTGAATACGGTTCTCGCCAATCCTACATAAAGCCCTGAGGTCATCAATACAAAAGCGCAGAGAAAAGACTTTGCTTTATCCGCGTATACGCGGCTACAAAGGATATAAACAACAAGAACCCCTAGTATGGCAAATAAGGCGGGGAAAAAACGCGCTCCGAAACTTGAAACTCCGAACATCAAGAACCCGATCCGCAACAGCCAATACGTAAAAATAGGCTTTTCAAATTGAGGCTCGCCGAATAGATACGGCACAGACCACGTATGCTGCTGGATCATCTCTTTTGCAGTGCCCGCGTAAAACACTTCGTCGGGATTAGTCAATGTCAGAAAATTATTTCCCAGCATTAAAATTACAAAAGCCAGCAAGCACAGAATTATTATTCTTTGATAATTATTATTTACCTTCATGCGTTTCATTTGACTGCAGTAATTCGCTTATAGTTAAAAACTTATACCCCATGCCTTGAAGTTTATTAATCAAGTCGGGCAGGGTTTTGACAGTCTCATTACGGTCTCCTCCATCCACGCCAAAAACCCCTCCGCTATCATGAAAAAGAATTATATCCCCCGGCCTAACATTTTTAACTATAAACCTAACAATATACCTATCATCAAAGGTAACCCAATCCTTGGAATTGAGAGACCACAGGACAACGACATACCCCATACTATTTATTATCTTTTTTTCTGTTTCGTTAAGCCACGCTTTTGGCGGACGGAAATAACGTGTCGTAATGCCTGTTGCGTCCTGAACAGCCTTTTCGCAATCCTTTATTTCTTTTTTCAGTTCTCCTGTTTTATAAAATATGAGGGCATGGTGGTTATAAGAATGGTTTCCGATTTCATGCCCTTCTCTTATTACGCGCCTTGCAATCTCCGGATATCGGGCAACATGTTCCCCAAGCGCAAAGAAAGTCGCTTTTACTTTTGCCTCTTTTAACGCGTCTAATATCTGCGGCGTCCATTCGTTTGACGGCCCGTCATCAAAAGTCAAGGCAATCACTTTACCATGTACATTAGCGCGATAAAACGTATGTTTACGCAATAATATCGCCTGGTCAAAGAACACCGTCACTATAGCAAATAAAAACGCGACATAAACAATTGCAGCTAAGCTAAATAAAAATATTTTTTTATTCATACCTCAGATCTTCTGCGGCATCAATTTCGCCGAAGGCGAAAAGGTACTTCGGCAGCTAAAGTCCTCGCTGTTTGCTTGGACTTTTTACGTTGCCTCAGTATCAAATTTCCTTCGGAAATTTGGCTGGGACGTGTGGATTCGAACCACAATAGCGAGATCCAAATTCTCGAGTCCTACCATTGGACGACGTCCCAATTTTATTGCTTACTTTTTTCAGCTTGATACGCATCCAGAATTTTTTTCTGGATATACTCTCTTGCCTGCACAGTTATTGGATGAGCTATGTCTTTATGCTCTGCTTGCCTCAGATCATGCCCAGCTTCAGGATTAGTAGAAACAGGGGGCGCATAAACAGGTAGTTGTGAGCCGCATTCGTTGCAGAATTTACTGCGGATCGCATTTTTATGGCCGCACTTTGTGCAAGGCTCTTTTATTTTACGTGACGGCATTGCGATAAAAAGTCCGGATTTGCCTTCTATAATCTTTATGTTTCGAACTACAAACACATTATCAATCGTAATGGTAGCGTACGCCCTTAGTTTATTATTAATCCCTTCTTTTGGAAAAATCCTAACCTCTGTTATCTCCATAGATGCCCCCTTTGCAAGTCTTTACTAAAAAAACACCCATGTTTTTATTATTAGGAAGCTTTCTAAAAACGCTTCTTGCATCTTTTTTATTTTCAAATGTGCAGAAAACCGTTGGCCCGCTTCCCGATAAAAGGCTATGCTGGCCGCCGCTACGGGCCAACAAAGCCTTTATCCTATTTATATGAACACTGTTTCCTGCAAGAACGCTCTCAAAAATATTATAATAATTTTTTTCGAGCGCTTTCACATCCATCTTTTTAAGAGCGCAAAGCGCGTCTTTAAAAGAATGCTTCCTGCTAGAAAAGTTGTATCTATCTATTCTCTGATACATTACCCTGGTTGAAAGCGAGATAGAAGGTTTTATTAATATATGGAAAAGATCTTTATCTAAATTGATTTTTTTTAACCGTTCTCCTGCGCCTTTTGCGGACGCAAAAGAGGCATCCGTCATAAAAAACGGCACATCTTTTCCAACATCGCACGCTATGGATAAAAGTTTTTTATCCAGTATGCCTAATTTAAAAATATCGTTTATAGCTCTTAGCGCGGAAGCGGCATCGCTTGAGCCGCCGCCTAAGCCGGCTGAAACAGGGATCCTTTTTTTAATTGTGATGTCCAGGTTTAACGTAACTCCCGCTTCTTTAAAAATCTCCCTAGCTGCTTTATATACTGTATTTTCTTTGCCCTGGCCGCAATCAGTTGCGTCTACTTTTACTTTTAAACCTTTGCCTTTTTCTTTTATTATTATTTCGTCTTTCAGGTCTATCTTTTCAAAAATAGTTTCTATATCATGAAACCCGTCAGGCCTTTTTTCCAGGACATCTAAATAAAGATTCAGCTTCGCTGGAGCAAAAACTCTAATTTTTCGCATTTTTTCTGCTTATGACCTTCTTTGCTGCCTTTACTATATCATCTGCTGTCAGGCCGAATAGTTTAAATAATTCTTTTGGGTCTCCGGACTCCCCGAATCTATCTTTAACTCCTATAAATTCTATCGGCACAGGAAAGTTTTGCGATAAAACCTCGCTTACTGCGCTGCCCATCCCGCCAAGTATAGTGTGTTCCTCAGCCGTGACAATCGCGCCTGTTTCTTTTGCGGCTTTAATTATAATATTTTTATCTATAGGCTTGATTGTATGAAGATTTATAACCCTGGCTGAAATATTTTCTTTTTTCAATATATCACTAGCGCATAATGCCTCATATACTTCTACGCCGCAGGCAATGATTGTGACATCTAACCCGTCTTTTAATAAATTAGCCTTGCCTATTGTGAAATTATCTTCTTCCTTGGTAATAAGAGGCACACCGCTTCTCCCAAGCCTGAGATATACAGGGCCTTCATGAGAAGCGCTGGCAATTGTAGCCTTTTTTGCTTCCAGCGCATCACACGGAACTATAACAGTCATATTGGGAAGTATCCTCATTAGAGCTATTTCTTCGTTAGCCTGATGAGTAGGCCCGTCTTCTCCTACTGATATGCCGCCGTGCGTGCCGACTATTTTTACGTTTGTTTTCATATACGCGAGGCAAACCCTTACCTGGTCCCACGCTCTACCTGCGGCAAACGCCCCAAATGTGCACGCAAAAGCCACCTTGCCTGATAATGCTAAGCCTGCCGCTGTCCCCATCATATCCTGTTCGCTCACACCCATGGAAAAAAATCTCTCAGGGAATTTCTCTTTGAACCATACGGCCCGCGTTGATTCTGTAAGGTCCGCTGACAGAACGACTATATCATCCCGTTTCTGGCCAAGCTCAACTAAGCCTTCGCCAAACCCGTCTCTAGTAGGTTTCATTTTAATTTCCATTTATCTCTCCGTTTCCAGTTCTTTTATGGCTTTTTCAAGTTCTTCTTTATTGGGGGCTACCCCATGATATTTATTTTTATTCTCAAAAAATGAAACCCCCTTGCCTTTAACAGTATGCGCAAGGATCATGCTTGGTTTTCCTTTTACCTTCTCCGCTTTATCATAAGAATCCATAACCTCTTTAATATTATGCCCGTCTATCTCAAAAACCTCCCAGCCAAATGCCTGCCATTTTGCCTTCAATGGCTCAAGACCTTTTACTTCTTCAACTCTTCCGTCTATCTGAAATTTATTATAATCTATTATGCCGCAAACATTATCCAGTTTATAATGAGCGCTGGTCAATGCCGCCTCCCATACCTGGCCTTCATCTAGCTCTCCGTCGCCCATCAGGCAATATACGCGCTTTGGGTCTTTGTTTAGCCTCGCCCCTAAAGCAAAACCATTGGAGACAGAAAGCCCCTGGCCCAGAGAACCGCTGGATGCTTCCACGCCAGGCAATCCCCTCTGCGGATGACCCTGAAGCCTTGTCCCTATTTTTCTCAAAGTGCAAAGTTCTTCTTTGCTGAAAAAATTCATTTGCGCGAGAACCGCGTATAACGCGGGGCAGCCGTGCCCTTTTGACAGCACAAATATGTCGCGCGTGTTACAAAGCGGTTTGTCAGGTTCGCATCTGAATTTATAAAAATATAGGCCGACCAGAAGCTCCACCATTGACAGAGACCCTCCCGTGTGGCCGGAACCGGCGCAGTGAAGCATTTTTACTATCGCTATCCTAATCTCTTTCGCGACTCTTTTTAACTCATTGATATCAGGTTGTTTTACCATAGCCATCCTTTATTTTGGATTTTGCTGCAGCGCATTAAGTTTTTCCTTTACCTTTTTATCCTCTTTTAATTCTATTGATTTTACCCACGCTTCTTTTGCCTTATCCAAGCTTCCTGTCTTAAGATAAATATCCCCGAGATGGTCATAAATAACAGGATCTTCTCCTATTATTTCTTTCGCTTTCTCAAGCTCTTTTCTGGCTTCCTCAAACATCCCTTTCTTAAAATAAACCCATCCAAGGCTGTCTATGTAAGCGCCGTTTTCAGGGCTTAGCTTGATAGCTTTTTTTATAAGAATTTCTGCCTCGTCAAGATTTTTACTCTCCTCAGCGTACATATAGCCTAAATAATTTAACGCTTCCGGATCCCATGGGTCCAGCTCAATAGAGCGCTTAAGCCTGATAATAGATTCCTCTTTTTCGCCTGTTTCTTCAAGCGCAGCTCCTAAATAAAAATGCGCCTTTGGGTTAAGCGGGTCTATCTCTATGCTTTTTTTGTATTCCTCGATTGCGCTTGCCTTATCTCCCTTTTCAGAATAACAAAATGCTATGGCGAGATGCACATCAGCCTGTCTTTTCCCAAGATTCAGCGCATTTTCTAAAACAGTTATTGCCTGATCCATCTTTTCAAGCGCAAGATAGATATAACTTAATTCAATGTAAGCATTCACATCCTCAGGATTGATGCTGATTACCTTTTCATATTGCCTTATCGCTTCTTCTTTTTCATTCATCTCAAAATAAAGCTTGCCTAACTGGCGATAAACCCTGGTGTTGGCGGGGTCTAATTCAAGGGCTCTTTTGTAATGTAAAAGCGCCTGGTCTTTTTTATTCTGAATCTCAAAGAGAACCGCAATGCCCAAGTGCGCTTCAAGGTAATCAGGTTTCAGTTCAACCGCTTTCCCTAAAGACGCTATCGCCTCTTCAACCTTACCAGCCCTCGCATAAACTATCCCGAGATTAAAATATATAACAGGCGAATCTTTTTTCTCTGCAGCTAGATTTTCATATATCTTGACAGCCCTTTCCATGTCCTGGCCAAGTACATAAAGATCGGCTAAGGACGTCAGGGTAGCAAGATCATCAGGTTCTGTTTTTAAAATTTCTTCGTATTCCCTTGTTGCCTCTTCAATTTTTTTCTGGGAGGTATATATAAGTGCCAAAAGAAACCTGGATTTAGTATCTTCTTTGTCCAGCTCTTTTGCTTTTTTAAGCGCCTTGGTAGCAGGATCGAGCTGGCCTGATTTTATATAACTTGCGCCTAATCTGTAATAAAGAGGCGCTGCTTCAGGGTCTATCTGTATCGCCTTCATGTATTCCGCTATCGCCTCGGATGTCTTGCCTTCATTATCATATATCATGCCGGTAGAATAATGAGCATGCGCCTTTGAAGATACCATAGGCGCATCTTTTTTTCTGGTTAGATTAAGAATCTTTTCTTGAGATTTTTGAGCAGCGGGGTAAAAAATTTTAGCTGGCGCCGTAGACGCGCATCCTGCCAGATTAGATATAACTATGGCTAAAAAACCTAGTGTGAGAAAATATCTTGGGGACATCATCAGCGATGTAAATATTAAGGTTATACAAACAGCAGGGGAGGCTTAAGCCTCCCCTGCTGTTTACTTGCGCTTACGTATTACCACAATTTCTTTTTATGCCTGTCTCTTCGCAGCCTTTTCTTTCTTTTGTGTCTCGCTATCTTCTTTCTTTTTCTTTTTCTGCCGCAAGGCATAGCGCCCTCCTTGTTAAAATTAGTATATCACCTTGTTCAACGGGTATTCTATTATTCCCTGCGCGCCATTCTGTTTAAGCTTAGGGATAAGCGTCCTTACGATTGCTTCATCTATAATAGTTTCTATCGCGCACCAGCCTTTTTTAGATAAATAAGAAACCGTAGGGTTTTTCATCGCCGGGAGAACCGCTATTATTTTGCTGAGATTTTTTTCCTCCACATTCATCTTCAACCCGACTTTTTCTTCAGCAAGAATCGCGCCTTGAAGGAGAAGTGTGATATTTTCTATTTTCCTGCGTTTCCAGGGATCTTTCCAGGATAATTTATTTGCAACGACCAATGTAGTGGATTCGCATATTGTATCCACTATCCTTAAGTTATTAGCCTTTAAACTCGCGCCTGTTTCAGTGAGCTCCACTATGGCGTCCACCAGCCCTGCGCCTACCTTTGCTTCTGTGGCGCCCCAGCTGAATTCTATGTCGACATTTACTTTTCTCTTTTTAAAATATCCTCTTGTAGCGCTCACGAGCTCTGTTGCAATGCGCTTGCCCTTTAAATCCTCTGGCTTTTTTATCTTTGAATCATTTGGGACAGCCAGTACCCAGCGGACAGGCCTTAGGCCTTGTTTGCCGTATATAAGCTCACATACCTCTACGACGTCCCTTCCGCTCTCAATAGTCCAGTCCCTGCCTGTAATACCACAATCAAGGGCTCCGTCAGCCACA
>JAPLMD010000003.1 GCA_026387235.1 Candidatus Omnitrophota bacterium | reverse complement strand
TATATGGTAAAAAACATATCTACAAGAAAATTAAGAGAGAACCTTGCCGGCGTAATAAAGGATGTGAAGAACAGTTTCGATCGTTATATTATATCCCGTCGCGGCGAACCTGAAGCCGTGCTCATGTCTGTGGATGATTATGAAGGCTGGCTGGAAACTATTGAAATAATGAGCGACAAGAAATTGATGGATGATATAAGGTTGGCCGAAAAAGAGATTAAAGAAGGCAAGGTTTATACCTTCGAGGAAGTTTTCGGCAAAAAACCGCATAAGTCCGGCAAGTGAATCGCTAGAGTAGGAGATTATAGGATTATCTACAGCATACTTAAGCGCGAATTAATAATTCAGATCATTAAGGTCAGCCACAGAAGAGAAGTTTATAGATAACACCTCCGAGATGCCCCGTGGGCTCCTCGGAGGTGTGTGAACAAGAGACGTCTACCAATCTAAAGCGGAACCTGTCTATCTTTGCTATCTATGCCCCCCAGTTTTAAAATAAAATAAAAATATTTGAAAGAAAACTGCCTCGAGATGTGTCTTATATGGTAGAAAGGAGATGTGACATGAAAAATCTTATTCCGCAGGAAGTGATCGAGCGCAGGATTTTTGTGATTCGCGGGCAAAAAGTGATGTTGGATAGGGATTTAGCAAAACTTTATGGTGTGCCTACCAAGGTTTTAAATCAGGCTGTAAAAAGAAACATAAGCAGGTTTCCTCAGGATTTTATGTTCCAGCTATCAACGGAAGAGATGGAAAATTGGAGGTCACAAATTGTGACCTCCAACAGAGAGAAAATGGGAATAAGGAGAAAGCCATATGCTTTTACAGAACACGGCATTTTAATGCTTTCATCAGTTCTCAATAGCGAACGAGCCGTACAGGTCAATATCGCCATCATGCGAGCGTTTGTAAGGCTGAAACAAGTCCTTGCTACACATAAAGAACTCGCTGGAAAGCTAAAGGAGCTTGAAGGAGAAGTTGGTAAGCATAATAAGCTGATAATAGAGATATTCGAGATCATTAGACAACTTACGCCACCGCCATTACCACCGCCAAAGCCAAAAGGTGGTCGCAATTTGCGGCCACCTTACACAAAAAGAGGTGTGTATGGGGAATGAATTGATTCCGGAACAGGTAATTGAACCGAAGATCTTTATGATCAGGGGACATAAGGTGATGTTGGATAGGGACTTGGCAGAACTTTATGGGGTAAGAACAATGGTTTTAAATCAGGCTGTAAAAAGAAACATAAGCAGATTCCCTCAGGATTTTATGTTCCAACTATCAAATGAAGAGCTGGAAAACTTGATATCACAAATTGTGATATCAAGTTGGGGCGGAACACGTAAATTACCATATGCCTTTACAGAACAAGGGGTTGCGATGCTTTCCAGTGTTTTAAACAGCGAAAGGGCAGTGCAGGTTAATATTGCCATTATGCGGGCATTCGTTAAACTGAGGCAGATTCTGTCTATGAATAAAGAGCTGGCGCATAAACTGGCAGAACTGGAAAGAAAGATTGAGAAACATGATGTTGATATTCAGGCGATATTCGAGGCGATTCGTAGGCTCATGGCTCCTCCGCTGGCAAAGCCGAAACCTCAGATAGGCTTTAAGTAAACTCTAAACAAGTTTACACTTTTGACAATGTCATTTTTGTCACCTTGGGATTTAGGTTGCCTTGAAAGGCTGTTTGGCTGTAAAATACCCATATATGACCCGCAAGGAATTTGAAGTGTTAGCCAGAAATGCGTTAGAAGGTCTTCCGGGAGAATTTAAAGATAGGCTTCAGAACGTAGATGTAGTCATTGAAGAAAAATCAAAAGGGAGGTTGCTGGGGCTTTATCGGGGAGTGCCGTTGAAGAACAGGACTCATTATTATGGCATGGTGATGCCCGATAAGATCGTCCTTTACCAGCAGAATATAGAACAGGAATGTAAAGACACCGGGATAGGCATCCGCGAAGAAGTAAAACACGTTATACAACATGAGATCGCGCATCATTTAGGGATATCTGACAAGCGTTTAAAAGATTTGGGTGTATATTAATAAATATATGAAAATTGAAGCGATTCCTGATTTTGTCGCCTTTACAAATTGACAATGTCAGTTTGTAAAGTTTGTGGTATAATTAATCAGAATAACAAAGGACATGTAAAAATCGAAAGGAGGGATGGTTATGGCAAAGTTTTTAATGCTTGGCAAGTATTCGAGCGAAGCAGCAAAAGGCATGAGCGGCGAACGCACGAAGAAAGGGGTCGGAGCTATTGAAAAGGCCGGAGGCAAGATTGATTTCATGTATGCGCTGCTGGGCGCGTATGACCTGGCTTTTGTGGTGGATTTTCCGGGTGTGAAGGATGCTATGAAGGCCTCTATCGCGCTCACTAAAGCCACGGATATCGGATTCAGCACTCTGCCTGCAATCACAATTGAAGAGTTCGATAAGATAGTGGGATAATTACAAAACACCGCACGCACAAGGGACGTGTCAAAAAGGGACACGCAACTTTGTAGAGTGTCCCAAAATGACGCGTCCCCAGTAATCAGCAGCTTATTTAAGAGGAGAATATGCCGTATATTAATTTGAGATTAGTTGGAAAGCTCAGTAAGGAGCAGAAGGAAAAGATCGCCAAAGAATTTTCAGATACTCTTTTAAGGGTGGCAAAGAAGCCCAAGGAGTATACATACCTGGTTATCGATGAAGTTTCAGGTGAAAATTGGGCGCAGGGCGATAAGTTTTTTGGCTAATAGCTCCTCACTAATCGGTTTAGGATGGGGTTTATGGAAGAAAGGACAGATAATTTCTTTTATATTGTAAGGTCTATATTTTTTATCTTTATAGCAGCGGCATGTTTACTGGCTGTTATCTGGTTTCTGGGGCCTTATTATGAAGAAAAGGCCTTTATAGCAGATTACAATGATTCCGCGGGAGGTTATTATATTTTTTATGAGCAGAATAAGGAAAAGCAGTCCGAACCGCTGTTGATTGTAAAGGTGCGGTATTTTTCAAATAATCTGTATGTATCAGAATATGGCCGCGATAACTGGAGGCTTCTCAGAGAAGAGATAAATGCGATTAGCGGAAAAGAACAGATAGAAAAGATAAAAAAAGACCTTTTAGAAAAAATACTGGAAAATCATAATAATAATTATTCCCCGCAGACTGTAGAATACAGATTAGAGCCAAACCCGTCGCAGGTATGGGTGATAGAAATTAGAAATTACCTTAAAAAGTTATTTTAGAATAATTGATAGAATAATAGCCGTCCTATTTAGCGACACCCTAACGTCCCCCCTGCTTTAAAATAAAATAAAAATATTTGAAAGAAAACCGCCTCCAGATGTGTCTTATATAGTAGAAGGGAGACGGTTATGGGAGAATTGATCACAATTGAGAAGATAGAAAGCAAGATCTTCCAGATAAGAGGAAGAAGGGTGATGCTGGATGAGGATTTGGCTATGCTTTATGGAGTTCCGACAAAACAATTAATTCGTCAGGTACAGAGAAATATTAAAAGATTTCCAGATGATTTTATGTTTCTCCTTACAAGGCAAGAGGTTATGAACTTGAGGTGCCAAATTGGCACCTCAAGTTGGGGAGGCAGAAGATATTTACCTCATGCTTTTACAGAAGAAGGCGTAGCAATGCTTTCAAGCGTTTTAAATAGCGAGAGGGCAATAGTGGTAAATATCCACATTATGCGGGTTTTTGTACGATTAAGAAGAACAGGGTTAACCTATGTTGGTCTTAAGCGGAAAATAAGTGAAATGGAAAAGAAATATGATTCTCAGTTCAGGGTGGTGTTTGAAACCCTTAAAAAACTTTTGGCGCCTGCGCCGGTGAAACCGAAGCCGCAGATAGGTTTTAAGCCTGATTCTGACTGAAAATCATCCTGAACTAGCGAATAAGAGCGAATAAGTAGCCGTCCTATTTAGCGACACCCTAGCGTTCCCCCTGCTTTAAAATAAAATAAAAATATTTGAAAGAAAACCGCCTCGAGATGTGTCTTATATAGTAGAAAGGAGGCAGTAATGAAAGAGATTATTGTACCTGAGGTGACTGAACATAAGATTTTTATAATTAGAGGGCATAGGGTTATGTTAGATCAAGACTTGGCAAAATTATATAGAGTAACTACCGGAAACTTAAATAAAGCAGTAAAAAGAAACCTTGAGCGCTTTCCGGAAGACTTTATGTTACAGCTAACCAAAGATGAGGAAAATTCTTTAAGATTCCAATTTGGAAGCTTAAAAAGAGGGCAACATGCTAAATATCTACCATATTCATTCACAGAACAAGGCGTTGCAATGCTGTCCAGCGTATTGCGAAGTAAGCGCGCTATCCAGGTTAATATCGCTATTATGTGGGCATTTGTTAAGCTAAAGCAGATTCTATCTATGAATAAAGAGCTGGCGCATAAACTGGCAGAACTTGAAAGAAAGATCGAAAAGCATGACGTTGAAATTCAGACAATATTTGAGGCCATTCGCCAGCTTATGGCGCCTTCGCCTGTTAAGCCAAAGCCCCAAATAGGTTTTCATCCCAATCGCTAACTTTACAAATTCAACTAGGCATGATTTGTAAAGTTTGTGGTATAATTAATCAAAGGAGCGGTTAAGAGGAAGAGATGAAGTTTTTAAAGTGGTATTCTTTCATAATGCTTTCTTTATGTTCGTTATTAACTATTGGTGGAATAATTTATGGGATAAGACTCCAGTGTGCAATAGCCTCCAAACAGGTTACTAGCCCTCTTGGTTTATATATGCTTCTTGGTATTTTATTTTTTCTCTGTCTTCCTCCCTTAAGATTAGTATTTTTAACAATTCGCCTAAGAAAAGTATCAAAATTTTTAAAAATATACTCTACGCTGACATTATCTTATTTTGTGATTAGCAGTCTTTTAAATTCTAAAAGAGACGCCGAATCTATATTCTTTGCAATTGTATTACCATTATTATTAATTCCAACGGTTGTTTATTTATGGACGATACTCCTTCACCGAAGCATAAAGGGACAGTTTGAAACTTAGAGTTGGGTACAAGAAAAGTGAGTATGGCAAGGCCATCTGTTTTTATAATTATTTTGATTATAGCTGCCGGTTATGTTCTTTTTATTGGCAAGAATATACTTATGGCTGAAACAAAGTTAATTCAGTTACCCAAACCGCTTAATAAAGGTAATGTTTCTCTTGAAGAGGTTATTTTTAGGAGGCGCTCTCAACGCAGTTTCGAACAAAAGGATTTGAGTTTGCAGCAGATTAGCCAGCTTCTCTGGGCTGGCCAGGGCATAACCGCAGAGAAAGGATTTTATGGTCTTCGCGCTGCTCCTTCCGCAGGCGCATTATATCCCATAGAGATTTATTTATTGGCCAAAGATGGCCTGTTTCGCTATTTACCTGATGGGCATAAGCTAGAGTCCTTGGCTGAGCAGGATCTAAGAGGCGCCCTGGCAGATTCTTCTTTCGGGCAAGCTGCTATAAGTCAGGCGCCGGTTAATATAGTAGTCTGTGTAGTTTATTCACGCCTGACATCGAAATATGGCCAGCGAGGCATAAGATATGCGCATATAGAGGTTGGGCATGTTGCTCAGAATATACACTTACAAGCAGTGGCTTTAGGTTTAGGTTCCGTTCCCATAGGGGCCTTTAATGATGGGGAAGTCAAAAAAATATTATCCTTACCAATAAACCATGAACCTCTATACATTATTCCAGTGGGTTATT
>JAPLMD010000059.1 GCA_026387235.1 Candidatus Omnitrophota bacterium | reverse complement strand
TCTATAAATCTTCCTTGGTCTCTGTAAAGCCAGCCTAATCCTAAATATGCGGAATCACTATTAGGATTAAGCTCTATGGCCTCTTTAAATACCTGCTTCTGCTGAAGAACATATTGTTCCTTATGCGTTTCTTTGAATTTTATTACCATGTGCATCCAAATAAGCCTTGTTAACTTATAGACTTTAAAAGAACGGAGAGTTAGTGCTATTTTTGACGTAGAGACTGCTTCATAAGGCATGTGACTCCCGACATCATTTATTCCCATCATTGTAACTACCGTATCAGGCTGGTATTTATCAAGGTTGGCTTCCAACACCAACAATGCTAGTATTACTGCTGTATTAGTGCCACCTATGCCTTTATCTATCACGCTGAATTTTATTCCTATATTGCGTTGATTTAAAATCTCTTCCAAGTAACGGGGATATTGATCCTGGGTGGTAGATTCTCCCAGGCACATAATACGGAATGAGTCTTTCTGTTTTATAGATTGCAGGTTTCTATGCTCTTGTATAGATAATATTGCAAAACCGCCTATACGCAAACCTATTTCAAGAATTGCTATAGTCAGAAATAATCCGAAAAGTATAAGGGTTATTCTCTGGGGTAATGAGGTTTTTTTAGGCATATTTTATCAAATTATACCACTTCTATTTCAAAATAGTAAATAATTTAACAAACGGCTTTATGCATATAAGAGATGTGCATGTGAAAAGAAGAGGCGGTGTCTATTTTAAAGAATTAGAAAATTAAAACTTTGTCAAATCTAATGCGAGTGGGCGAATGTCTTCAGGCTGGATATGAGGGTTTGAGGCATGTTTCTTGATTCTGATTTAGCGATTATGAAAAAATATACTATAAGCCACCAAATTTTAAAAACAATGTTCGGCGGAAATGATATTAATATTTTTATAAAACTAAGCGCGCCAGGAAATATTACAGCTGTTTGAAAAAAATAATGCAGATTCTTTAATTTACGAGCCTCTGGATTATTAAAAGATATCTTAGATTGCTGGTCAAGGCTGGATATTTTTCCAGAATTTAATCTGTCTTTAAACATCTCGGCTATCCTCGTGCCAGGATACGGGGTCAAGATAGAACAGCGGGGGTAATCCGCGCGGATTTTGATATTTAGTTTCACGGTCTCTAAGACATCCCGGGCCTTCTCTCCCGGAAGGCCTACCATATTGAACGTGATAAACTTTAGCTTGTGTTTTTTTAAAAGGCTGGCAACCTGCTCTATCTCGGCATTTGAGATATGCTTATTAAGCAATTTTTTACGCGAATCCTCATTTCCTGTTTCCACGCCAAAACTCACAGTTTTACAGCCAATGTCTTTCAGTAACCTTATGTTTTCTTCGTTTAATGTCTTCACGCTTGCAGAGCACGCAAAAGGTTTTTTCACCTCTTTAGAATACAAGGCCCCAAAATTCTGAAGCCACGATTTATTAAATACGAAAAGATCATCCATGAAATAAATATACTTCAACCCGTATTTTGACTCCGTTTCTTTTATCTCCTGAACAACGTTTTTCGGGCTGCGGAACCTGACATACTCTCCTTTGCCGGAATAAATCGTCTTAAGCTTTTCGTTAAAACAAAAATTACAGGAAAAAATACAGCCCCTGCTTACTATAAAAGGCTTCATAGGGCTATTTCTTAATAAGGGATATTTATAATATAAAGCCCTGTCAGCAAAAGGAAGCTGGTCCAGGTCAGGGATAAGCGGCCTTACTTCGTTTCTTTTTACAACGCCTTGGATTTTTACGGAGAGGTTCGGGATATTTGAATAATCCGCGTTTTTGTCGCGCGAATCCGCCAGGTCAAGCATTGCGAATTCGCCTTCTCCGCAGCAAGTAACGTCAACGCTAGGATGTTCTATTATTTCAGGGAAATACGTAGGATGCGGACCTCCAAAAACAGTCAAAATATTTTTTTTGCGCTTTATCTTGCCGCTTACTTCAAGCGCCCAATCATCTTCCCCTGTCATTATAGAAAATGCTGCGATATCGCGAGGCAGGATTTTATCCAAAAACCTATCCGGATTATTTCCTATAAAAAGCTCTACGCTATGACCGCGCCTTTTTAATACGCCGGATATCAGCGCAGGACCTCCATATTCATGCCAGATTCTTTGAATAAATATAACTCTTGCCATTTATAAATTTGAACTTCTTTATTTTTCAGCAACCACTATAACGGCCCATCCCCTCATTGTGTTATTTTATAATTTATATAAAATTTGGAATATTTCATTTTCTTTCTAAAAGAAGTACGCCGAAATCCTTCGAGGTAAAAGGCATCGGACCGAACTGCTTTTTAATAACATACTTATCCGCTATGTAAGCCATCAGGCCTTGGGCGTAATCCATACCGAATCTGGCAGGCCCGTATTCTGAAGTATCGCGCGGTAAAATAGCGATATATAGTATTTTATTTTCTTCAAGCTGTCTAATGACGTCCTTTTCAAAATCAGGCCTGAAAAAATCAACAGGCAGGAAAGATAAATAGCGTAACGGTGTATCTCTTTCCGATAGGAAATTCAGCATCGCGCCCTCAGGAAACACAACCAGATGCGCTGACTTTTCCGTATTCGAGCGCATGTAATCCAAAAAATCAACCACATTATTATACCCTGGCCTGACGTACATAGATCCCCTGGGAAAAGATATCCTGCTCACGCGGCTTTTATAGAAATAATCTGAAATATAAAAATGGCTTATTGCAAAAGATATCGCTAGCGCTGAAAACCCTGCCGCGTAGACATACATGATCTCTTTTTTCTTGAATAGCCTGGGGACCTCAGCGAAGAAAAAGAAATAATAGCATAGCATGCCTGCGGACAATAAATAAAATCCGTAATGCCCTGCCCACACGTTCAAGAGCATGCGCATCAACAATAAAAATGAAAACAGAGAAAAAACCGTTAAGAACAAAGACTTCCCGTAATCTATCCCTGCATAATAGCGCCTGCATCCCAAAACGCAAAGCCCCATGCATATTAAAGGCATGCATCTATATTGCGTGGTGTAAGGGAAAAATCTTATCTGAAAAAATACAGCCAAGGCCGCTACAAACAAAAACGCGATTATAAAAACAAGGGTCTTTTTTATCTTTGATAATCCGTTAATCTTAGACAGCCAAAAGCCGGCAATAAAAAATATCCCGATCAAGATAACATAACACAATACCGTTATCATTATATTGTTCAGATTTTGAACTATGTCTCCTATGCCTGCGAGATTCCTTGTAAAAGGCGAATTTGCATCTATATTTTTTAGCAATAACCCCAGATTCGCAAAATAACCTCCAGACTGAGACGCATTTTTTAAGCAACTTTCGATAAGCCCATAGACAACCCCGGCAATAATCACAGGAAAGATAGAATAGGCTAAAAACCTCTCTTTAAGCACAGCCCTATTTCTAAAATCAAGCAAAACCCCTACAGATATTGAAATTGCTAGAAAAACCCCGATCTCTATCCTTGTAATAAGGGCCAGCGCGATAAATAAGGCTGAGAGATAACGATACCTTCTCCCGCCTTTTATCAAATCCAGATAATAGCAGAATAAAGAGCCAAACGCGAACACAATGCTGTGAATCGCAGGATAACTATAGGGAATAATGTAATTAAATATGCCTGCCTCGTAATAATGGCCGAATGCGAGGACAAAAAGAAATGTCACGACAGAAAGTGTTGAAAGAAATGAGTTCAGAAAAATCCTGGATACTTTATAAAATAAAAAGGAAAGTATTATAACAGATAGCGCGCCGCTTATTATAAAACTGCGCATATGAATCCCGAAAACCGCGCATAATAATGAATTAAAACAGGGAGAAAAAGGCCCATATTCGTAAATAATGTCTTTATAAAGAACTGCGCCTTTAAGGATTTTTAGCGGGATATAAAGCTCTCTTCCGGTATCAATGATAAGCCCGCCCCATTTCAGCCAGGACGCCTTAAATAAATAGATAAAAGACGCGGCTATGAAAATAAAGGGAAGCCAGCCTTTTTTAAGATAGGGTTTATAACGATGAATCATACAGGAAATTTTCTTTTAATATACTGCGGCTATCGTACAGCAATATAACAAAGCGGACCAGATTAAAGGCCAAGACAAAAATAGATACGTAAAACAAAAAGGCCTTTAACCAGACAATCAGTTCCGGCCGAACATTGATCCCGGGCGATTTCAGGATAAGGATAAAGCACGCGAATACAAAAAGCGCGGTTATTGCAAACAGCATCAAGCGCATGTACGCAACAAAAACTATTAAAAGATTTTCCGTTATCCTATCCCCCAGCGTATCCAGAAACCCGCCTATCTGCGAGGTTGTCTTTAACCTCCTGGCTACGTAGCCATCCACAAAATCTAAAAACATAGTAAACAGCAGCAATAATAAAGCGGCTATCCTATATGCAGCATTATCAATGCTCATTAAAAATAGGACCGCAAATATAAAAACTATTCTTAACAGGACAACAAGATTAGCCAGGTTTTTATGCAGATTGATATGCATATCTCAATGTCTTCGGCAAAGAAGCTAATATGGAACTAAAAGCGTCGCAAGGGCTCCAGCATAACGGACATAGATTTTTAGCGCATTCTTCGCTCGCTTTCTTCGCCATATCGCTATTCCAAAAATAATAAAAATCTGTTTCAAGTTCTTTTATGTTAATGAGCTTTTTATTGAATACCATGCAAGGGTAAAGGCTGCCGTAAGAATCTATATATAGCGAAGAAGACAGGGCTTGGCACTTGACAGGCGTTTTCTTTAGCCTGACGTAACGTTCATATAATTTCAGATAAGCTCTTCTCAGAAAATTATTCACAGAAAAAGCGTCTTTATCCATCGCTAATATTGAATCTATATCTTTTATGACATCCGCCTCGTTCACACCGCGCATACCTGGATTCTCGTAAAAAAAACCAGACCTCTGAAATATATTAACATTTACATCGTCAAAGCGCAGTTTAGGATATATTTTTTTTAATTCTTCGAAGGTGTCTTTAAATCTGCCCATGTTATGCTCTGAAATTGTAAAACCAAACTGAACCTTGGCGCCTGGAACCTGCTTTAAATAACAGAAAGTAGAAACCGCCCTGTCCCATGCTCCCGGAACCCCGCGGATATCCTCGTGCAGGTTTTTAGGGCCATCTATGCTTACAGTAAACACAAGCTTTAACTTGGGATATTTTTTTCTCGTTTCTCCGATCACGCTTTTTATCTTATCCGCAAGATAACCGTTAGTGGCAATATGTATAGCGCAAAGCCTTTTGGAATATTTTACGATTATATCTATTATATCTAATATATCGTTTCTTAGAAACGGCTCGCCTCCTGTTATTCCTACCCAGGAAAAATACGGCGCCTTTTGGAAAAAATCGCCTATCTGGGCAACACTCAATTCTTCCTTTGTTTCTTTTTTCCAGATATTGCACATCCTGCAGCGCATGTTGCATCTGTAGGTCACGGCGAGAGAGCACTTGAAGGGAAACGCGAGCCTCTTAAAATTAGAGGCTAAAAGTGAACGCAAAAAATATAGATTGCAAAAATTCGCCATCAACAACAATCCTTTTTGGCGCGCCCACCCCGGTTCGAACGGGGAACCTACGGCTTCGTAGGCCGGCACTCTATCCAGTTGAGCTATGGGCGCATTGTGTTAATATAATACTACGGTGAAATATTATAGGCAAGGAAGAATTTGAAACAACTTTACAAAGTGACATTATCGGTTTGAAGATTATTGGCCGAAGCGTAGTCTGGAGCGGAAGTCGTTCCACGAAAAGTTTTTGCCGGGGCAATCGGTCTTAGCGCCATTCACCTGGCCATGGCCTAAAATATGAGAATCAGGTATATTATAGTAGTTCTTAAGTATATCTATCAGATACATTAAAGAGTCCATCTGTTCGCTGGAGACCTTTTCATTGTTAAAATTCCCTACCAGGCAAATACCTATGCCTTTATAATTCATTTCGTCTGCCTTGCAATGTGCTCCGTATTCCTGGTGTAGCCATCTGGGAGAGACTTCTATATGGCCATTTTTTGTATCATCTGTTCCGTTATCTATCACAAAATGATACCCAAGGCCTTTCCAAAGCCTTTTATGAGAATGCATATAATCGAAAGACAGCGCATTGCCTACTTCCGTAGCGCTGTGATGGATAACTATATATTTCCACATATCATTTGGATATAAAGGTATGATAGATCTCATTGGGGCCGCGTTCGGAATAATAAGCCTCTGGCCTTTTTCAAGCTGCGTGGCATCGCTTAGATTATTAACCTTGACGATATCTTCCATAGGGATATCATACATTTTACTTATACGCCAGACTGTCTCTCCGGGCCCGACTTCATGCACTACGTCCTGTCTAAATATGTCAGAAGCTGTTACAGCGCTCTCGGGCATTGTCTGAAGCCCTGCAAGATTAGGCATGAGAGGCGCATCCTTTATAGGCACACTTCTGCATGATGATAAACATAATGTCAGAAACAAAGCTATCAAGATAATTTTATTTTTCATATTTTCCGACCAGTTCTTTTAAAGGCACTATTTTTATATTTTCCTTTTCTATGTCAGGGATACTATCCTTAATGACCTCGATGGTAAGTTTTTTATCATGGCCTACAGCAATCGCGCTCCCCCTGGTTTTAGCTATGTTTATAAGTTCCCTTATCTGCTTTTTTATATAAGCCCTGCACTGTTTTTCTTCCTTTTTCTGCGCAAGGTCTAAAAACACGTTCCTCTCAGCGTATCTCAGCCCTATTTTTCCCGAAATATTACCGCATACAGAAACAGGCGTAGTGCGGCTGTCTAAAAAAAATAAATTTCTTTTCTTCAGCTCTTCCAATATTATTTTCATAATTTCTTTATTTTCTGTAGCCCTGGAACCCTGATGATTAGAAACTCCTATTATTCCCGGAACGCTTTCTATATCAGCTCTTAATATAGAAAGTACCCGATTTTTCTCCATGTTGCGCCTTATTGTATCACGTTCCGGGAATTTTCCGCTCTTTGATTCCAGCGGAAGGTGCAATATTATGTCATATTCCCGGCCGTATTTTATTACCCTATCGCTTATCTCTTTTGAATAACGCAGATGCGGCAAAACCGCCAGGGTAACGGGCCTGTCTATCTGGAACAACGCGTCAATATTATTAAGGCTATAACCCCAATCATCCAATACAAAAGCCACCTGCGCTTCAGCTTTAGTAGGCACTTTATATAGTATAATGATTAAAAAGATTATTGCAACTGCCAGAACCAATAATATGGGAAATATATTGGGGGATGGACGGCGCTTCACTTTATCGCTGTTTAAGCGCAGCGTACTGTTCTTCTATATAATGATGTATGCGGGCCCAGTCTCTTTCCGGAGGTTTAACAAAAGAAATGCCTACCTGGCGCCTGAAAACATTCCAGGAATTTTTCTGCCATGCGACATTCCCCTCAACCTCTACGGGAGATAACGCGCCCGGCATGAATATGCTGAGGTTCAATTTTCCTTTTAACCTTTTCAACCTATTACATTCAAAACTTAAACCTCCGTAGCCTATATCTATAGGAACAAGCCCGAGATTCGTCCTGGCCTCCGGAGATTTTAATTTTATATAAATATTTTTGCCCTTTAAAGGCAACAGATTATGGCGCCACCATTTTCTTTGTTCATGGTAGGAAGGAACCGCCTTTGGCCTGAACCAAAGCTTATACGCGCCAATTAAAAAAAACGCGAGAAGCCATGTTAGATCTGAAGTCTTTGACCTTGTATTTTTCACAGCATTAGAAATAGGGGCGCCGTATATTTTAGTAACGCTGGCTAACAACTCATCTGCGGCTTTATTCTTAGAATTCATGTCTATCGTGTTTACAATGCCGGAAATCTCTATCTGCTTTGGCTCTGTGTTTAATGCCGGATTTTTGAAATCGATGAAAATTTTATTATTGTTATTCCAGATCTTATAATCGATCTTCTGGCTTAGCCAGAAGGTAAGAAATTTTATCTGCTTTCTTTCAGAACTTGATACCGCGCCAGGATAATAACTCACTGTTATATTTTTTATAACGCCTTCGTTTAACAATGTGTCTTCTACTAACTTGCCAAACACATTGGGAGTTCTGAATTTTATAATAAGCCTGGGAGGGTTATCCAGCCACCTGGATTCATATTTTATAATATCAGAACTGGCTATCGCAATCCTTGTAAACTTTTCCTGAAACTCCATGGCTTGCGCCAGATTTTGAACAAAAATAAGAACACCGAGTAATATGACTATTTTTATCTTCATTATAATAACCTCTCTATTTAAACTACTTTACCGTATCGTTTACTTCTACTTTTAAGTCTTTTGAACTATCTCCCGGAAGAATTGCCGCGGCTGAAATCCTGTTTTGAACTTTTACGAGTTCCGCGCTCGCTATAAAACTATCCCCTCTGTAAACGGAAAGTTTATCTCCGCTTTTCAAATTATTCATAGAACCTAGATTTATCACGATAAGGTCGTTCTGCTTGTCAACTGCAAGCACCTTGCCTTCTGCTTCCAATAACGACGATATTACAATCTTTTCGAGTTCAATTTCAACAGGTTTTTTAGGGGCTGCGGCCAAAAATCTTCTGCCTGAACGCTCAAGGTTTTCTGCAAGTTTTAACTTTATGGTTTTTTCTTTATATAAGCTGGCTGACAAGTATGTTATTAATCTTTCTTTTTCCTGGAGCTTTTCGTTCATCTTTATCGCGAGATCTTCCTTTTCTTTCATTACCGAACTAAGCATGCTTTCGGCTTTCATCCTGGAATTTTTTTCATCTTCTTTCTGCATGAAAAATCCTATGGCCAAGGCTGCGGCTACTATAAAACCGATTACTAAAAATGCCTGCGTTTTCTTCATAAGGCCCCCTATTTTATATTAGACCGGATTATCTATGTAATATTTTAATTTATTTTTGTATAAAAAGAAAGCAATATTTTCGTTAGTTTTTTATTATACCAAAGATTATCACAAAAGTAAAGGAATTGTGCTAATAAGCCTAAAAAGTCATTTTCGGCATAACCCATGATATTGCAAACTAATACAAAAAAATACTGGACAAATCCGGAAAAGTCTGGTATACTTTCTCTTACCATATTTTTCCTAAAAAGGAGCGATAAGAGCATGAGAAAAACGCTAATTATTCTTTTTCTAGGTTCAGCTTTGGTTCTTTCTATAAAAAACGCCTACAGCGCTGGCTCAGGGGCATATCGACTTGAGGTTCCTGACGCCGAAGCAATGGGAAAGGGTTCTGCTTTTGTGGCCCAGGCAGATAATCCATCAGCTGTCTATTACAATCCTGCAGGACTCACCCAGTTAAAAGGAAAAGCGTATGTTTCAGTAGGGACTGCGGTTATCCAGCCCTTATGTACCTATAAAGACACCTCCGGCAATGAAACAGACAGGCGCAAGCAAACATTTGTTATTCCTCATACGTATTTTGTCAGCGACTTTGGCCTTGAGAAATTTACCTTTGGGTTAGGGGCAACCTCTTACTGGGGCCTAGGTACCTGGTGGGCAGAAGACAGTTTCTCTAGATATGTATCAACCAAAGCTGACTATTCCACGCAGGACGCTATGATAACCGGAGCCTATGAGATAAATGAAAAAATCTCCTTAGGCATAGGCGTTGACTATACAGGCTCCTATGCGAACAAGAAAAAGAAACTCTTACAAGGAGCAGGCCTAGTCGTAGCCACAGATGGGGATTTTCAGTTAAAAGCAAAAGACGTTAGCGCCTGGGGTTATAGGTTATCGACACTATACAAGATTAATGAAAAACATCAGTTAGGCCTTATGTACCGCAGTGAGGTAGATGTAAAATATAAAGGTAAGATTTACTTGAATGACTTAAATGCCGCCCTATCAGTAGACCTGTCATCCCCGGCAGATGCTGTGCCAGATGCAAGCTATCAGACTATTTTTGGCGGGACTTCTTATGAAACAGACATTACCTCTAAGTCAACACTGCCTCAGAGCATTGTTCTGGGTTATTGCTATAAGCCAAATGACAAATGGAAGCTTGAAACTGATATTGAATGGATGGATTGGTCTTCAGTGCAGGAAGAAAAGATTGATTATCCTTCAGGATTTGGTACTGAAGCTATCCTCGGGGCCAGGTCTGCAGTATTAAATAATGGTAACCCTACGCCCAAAAACTGGCATTCTGCCTTTTCCTGCGGCCTTGGGGCGGAATATAAAGTAAACGACAAATGGAAACTGAGGGGCGGTTATTTTTATCACCAAAGCCCTATAGCCGGAGCGAATTTCGAAACCTCGCTGCCTGATTCTGATTCTCATAGCGTAACCACTGGATTAGGCTATAAGTTTAACAAAGATATGGGTCTTGATTTTGCATATGCTGCGATGTTCTTCAATAAAAGAGGCGTACGAAACACTACAGGCGCATCAAGCGGCGCCAGTATTAATGGAGACTATGAGTCATTTATTAACGTATATATGTTAACCTTTAGCTTTAAACTATAAAAAATATGAGTACAACCTATTTAAAAGAACGCAGGAGAGCAGAGAGAATATCATTCGCTTTTCCCGCAAGAACCTCCACAGGGATCATCGGCGAAATCGTCAATTTCAGCCGCACAGGAATAAGGCTCGCTTTGGAAAAACCTCTTCTCTCCACTCGAACTATTCCCATTAAAATCGACTTTCCTTTTTCTTCTCCTTTTGAATCATACGTAGAGATTATCTGGAATAAGCCTGAGTCTGAAAATAACCGCTTTTTATGCGGAGTAAGGTTTTTGCGGCTTCAGAATGATAAAGAGGTTATTTTAAAAAAGGCCCTTAGCGGTTTCAATGTCTTAGATCCTAAATTTACCTTTTTTACAGTGAAGATGCGCGATTGGTTAGTTAATTTTAAGATGAACTGCGACCAGTTTGATTTAATGTATCCCTTTGATTCCGATCGCAATCAATTTGTCGAAAAAAATAAGTTTAATCTAGAAATGACTTTGGACACTCACTTTAAGAATATTTGGAGATGCCTTGAAAATATTGTGCCTGAAGATTACAACCTGCATCTACGTTACTACTGGGATATGTTAGGCTGCTACTTAGTTGATTCAATTGAAGTTGGCAGATTTGTTCACAGTAAACCGCTTGGCTACGCAGGCGATTTTATAGTCATGAACTACTTCTATGATTACATTGATAAATACCTCGGTGAAACTTCATATGAAAAACTAATTCAATTTTATGGATGTAATATCCCCATAGCCTATTCTGTTGTAGAACGAAAAGAATTCTTGAAACAAAAGATTTTAGATACTTTAGCCAAAAAAGACTCTGTTAGAATATTAAGCGTTGCCAGCGGCTCAGCGCGGGAGTTGATTGAGTTAGTAGAAGAAGGTAAAATAGATAAACCTTTATCTTTTGATTGCCTTGATGTTGAGCTAGAGGCATTTGAATACATTAAAAAGAACCTTGAGAAAATTCTCCCTGAAAATAAAAAGAATCTTAATATTCGTTTTATACAGGCAGACTTTTTAGATCTCATAAAAGGCAGAGATATACATGATTTATTTAAAAAATATGATTTTGTATACTCCACAGGAGTATTTGATTATTTAACTGACCGCATAGCAAGAAGATTGATCTCTTATTTATTTGGTTTGTTAGATAATAACGCCTCTTTAATTGTAACTAATGTAAGAAAAGATGATTATCATCGGGCATACTATGAGATGCTTGGCGGATGGAAGCTGATTCATCGTAGCGACAAAGAAGTTCTCGCTTGGGCAGATGAAATTAAAGAAAATTGTTTTGCTGAATTAGTGAACCCAGAGACAGAAAAACCTTTTATGTTTTCAATATTAACTTTACATAAAGGCTCCGGTTAACCCATAGTTTATAATAGAATTGAAAATCACATTCTGGGCTTTAAGCGGACTAATAAATGGTATCACCAGCACTGCATTAGGTTTTTTAGTTTACTACAAAAATCGTAAGAATCTCATCAATATAACCTATGGTCTTTGTTGCCTCAGCCTAGCCATTTGGAGCTACTCGTATTTCTTCTGGCAAATTTCTACTGACGCAAAATCCGCTCTATTCTGGTGCCGCGCCTTAATGGCAGGGGCGATTTTTATCCCCGCTTTAAATTTTCATCACATTTGCGCATTACTGAATATTTGTTCCCAAAAAAAGAAAATATTAATTTTTGCCTACATTTTTTGTGTTATATCTTTTCTGTTTAATCTCACGCCTCTTTTTGTAAAAAGCGTTGGTCAAAAACTCTGGTTTAAATACTGGCCTGACGCAGGCATAGTTTATGTTCCATTCTTAACTATCTGGTCTTGGCTTTTATACTATTACATATATATAATTATTAAATCTTTACATAATTCGATAGGTGAAAAGAAGAATCAGCTGCGCTATATTTTAGCTGGAACTATCGTGGGCTGGTGCGGAGGCATAACGAATTTCCCGCTTTGGTTTAATATCCCTATCCCCCCTATAGGTAATATATTGATTTCAGTATACATAGCGATTGTTGCCTATGCCATAATAAGATACCGGCTTATGGATATAAAAATCGCTATTACCCGCGCCGGAATATTCTTAATAGTCTATACCTTTGTTTTAGGCATCCCTTTTATAGTCCTTGGCCGCACCGGCTCCGGTTTACTTGCCACTACTCTTGCGGTTGTCTTCGCCACAATAGGCCCGCTTATCTACCGTTTCCTGCAGAAAAAAGCTGAATCTGTTCTGTTAACCCAGCAACGACATTACCAGAAAATCCTGCTGCAGGCAGCATTAGGCATGGTTACAGAGCATAACTTGAACAAATTATCAAAGCTTATTGTCTATATCCTAAGAAAAACAATAAACCTTAATTTTTCTGCGATTTTTATAAGCGATAAGAAAAATAATTCCTATAAACTAGGGGCCATCCAAAGCCGGGATAACCCCGATAATCAGAATATAAACATCAGCGAAGATCATCCTTTTATTTTTTATCTTAAAAAAAATCGAGAACCTTTCTTTTTTGAAGAAATGCCTATATATATAAAAAACTCCTTTGACCTGCCTTTTAAACCAAGGATTATTATCCCGGCATTAGCCGGAAGCGAACTTTTAGCCTTTGTCCTTTTAGGCGAGAAATCAAACACCCAGCCCTATACTGAGGAAGATATAAATGTTTTTAAAATACTGTCCCGGCAGGCTGCCCTGGCAATTCAAAACTGCATATTCTTTGAAGAGTCAAAAGATGCC
>JAPLMD010000062.1 GCA_026387235.1 Candidatus Omnitrophota bacterium | reverse complement strand
CATAGTTGATTCTTTTGGATATAGGTGCGCAAGGGGTTACGGCGAAGTTTTTTATACTGTCAAGACTACCTGCAGTATAAAAAACGAGCCGTAAACCGTAGCGCACGGCGAAACCATCTCTGTGCCGAACGGCCCCAGCCTGGCCAGGGTACCGTGCCCGCTCGCGTCAAAAAGGCCTTTCAACCCGCTGGGCTAGACAGAGCTAATATAATTGTGTCATCACCTCCTTTCATATAATAGACACATCTCAAGCCGATTTTCTTTCAAGAAAATTGAAAATTTTCTTGATCCTGAAAATGCGACTGAATAAGGAGCACCTGAAGGATCTTTAAAAAATCTTGCTTATATAATATAGATTACTTATAATAAGTTCTATGGAGATAAACGCTCAGATAATCTGCATAGGCAATGAAATAATGCTAGGCCATATTGCAAATACAAACGCCAGCTTTATTTCAAATAAATTAGCCTCCATAGGCATAAAAACAGCTAAACATATCGATATACCCGATAACCCTGGAGTCATAATCTCCTCCATTAGAAAAGCTCTCAGTGAATCAGAAATAGTAGCTATAAGCGGCGGATTAGGCCCCACCGTTGACGATATTACGCTTGAATGCATAGGAAAAGCATTGGACAAAAAACTCATATTTAATAAAAAAATAGCCGGCCGCATAAAAACCCATTTTAAACGCCGAAACCTGAAAATGCCCGCTAATAACCTCCGCCAGGCGCTTATACCCGAAGGCGCAATTCCGATAGTCAATAATATCGGCACAGCCCCTGGTTTAATCATCCCTGTTTCAAGAACATTTAAGAACCACGGCAAAATTTTAATTGCCTTTCCAGGCGTACCTTTCGAACTTTACCCGATGCTGGAAAAAACCGCCCTTACCTATTTAAAAAAGATATTTTCTCCAGGACAGATTATAAAATCCAGAGTTATAAAAATAACAGGGCTTGCTGAATCAAGAGTAAACGAAATAATAGAAGACATTTTAAAGATAAGCGGCAATGTCCAGATGGGCATCTACCCGTATCCCGAGGAAATACACGTAAAAATTACTGTAACAGAAAAAAATGAAATTGCCGCTGATTTAATAATAAATAAAATCCGGGAAAAAATCGAATCCCGTCTTAAAGATTACATATTCGGATATGACAATGAAAAACTTGAAGAGATTGTCGGAAAAATGCTCTTAAGGTCTAAAAAAACATTGGCCATAGCTGAATCGTGCACAGGCGGACTTTTAGCAAATAGAATCACAGATGTGCCCGGGAGTTCTAATTATTTCAAGCTCGGACTTGTAGTTTATAGTAATGAATCAAAAAATAAACTCCTGAACATCCCCATGGAAATAATAAAAAAATACGGCGCCGTGTCAAAAGAGACCGCTGTCTTAATGGCAAAAAATGTCAGGACGCTGGCCAGCGCAGATTACGGAATAGGGATCAGCGGAATTTTGGGTCCGGGAGGCGCGACAAATAAAAAACCCGCAGGCCTTGTTTATATAGCCCTGTCAACTAAAGCAAAAACTATTTGTAAAGAATTACACTTTGTCGGAACCCGCAATCTCATAAAATACAAATCTACCCAGGCCGCCTTAAACATGTTCAGAGCCGGGTAATAAAGATGAGCTCTATCCGCGCCTTTATAGCAGTTGAAATCGACCATCAAACCAAACAGAAAATATCCGAACTTATTTCCAATCTCAAAAAATCCGACGCTGACGCCAAATGGATAACCGAAGGTCAGATACACCTGACATTAAAGTTCCTTGGAAACATAGACGAGGGCAGTGTTCATAAAATATCCGATGCCTTGTCCGGCGTTTCAAATAATTTTAACTCTTTCACGATTAATTTTTCCGAGATAGGGGCTTTCCCAAATCTGAATCATCCGGCCGTCATATGGCTCGGCGTTAACAAAGGCGCTGAATTTTTAAAAACGCTGAACGAGAAAATAGAAACTGCTTTAGAAAAACTGCGCTTAAAACAGGAAAACCGGGAATTCAAGCCTCATCTTACGTTAGCCAGAATAAGATCGCCTAATAATATACAGAATCTTGTCAAGCTAATTGAAGAAACGGATTTTAACTCCTGGGATGATCTGCGGATTAGCAAACTCACTCTCTTCCAAAGCACTCTTAATCCAAAAGGCGCCGCCTATACAATTATCATAGAAAAATACTTACAGAATATTTAACGGAACAGCAGGTTGACTATGTATATAACCTGGAGCACTATGTTGGCATACACGCCGGCTATCAGGTCATCTGACATGATTCCTAGGCTGCCTTTTAATTTTTCAAGATTCCGGATAGGTTTCGGCTTTACTATGTCAAAAAATCTAAATAGCAGAAATCCTGTAACTACATAACCCATAGTTGGCGGCATGCGGTATAGGCTGATAAGCATGCCGCTGAATTCATCTATTACTATTTCTCCGGGATCCTTTTCTCCAAATATCTTCTCCACCTTGCCTGTTGTAATAAATCCAAGGATAATTACTATTAAAATCGCCGCAGCCATTATTATTGCATTATGATATATAAAATAGTATAGCAAAAGCGCTGCAAGGCTTCCAATCGTGCCTGGCGCAACAGGCAAATATCCTATATAAAAAACACTTGCTATCATTCTATATAAACGATCTTTCATTTATCACCCATAAAGATCTCTCTGTTTTTAATCATGTAGGAAATGCCGGATGTGAGCGTCATGGCTACTACGATAATCATCAATACATGCAATCCTATTTCAAAATATTCCTTATATCTTATACCAAAACCCAAATCCCTTATTATTAAAAATATAAGTATTGATATAACAGCCACCATCTGGGAAACTGTTTTATGTTTCCCCCCTACCTCTGCGCTGAGAACCTTTTTTTGAGAAAGCGCAAGAATCCTTATGCCTGTAATCACCAGTTCCCTTGCTATGATTACCATAACTATCCACGCGGGTATTATCTCCATCTCTACGAAAGCTAAAAATGCCCCGAGAATGAGTATCTTATCCGCAATCGGATCCATCAGTTTTCCAAAAGAAGTAATGTCTCCTGTTTTTCTTGCCATATAGCCGTCGTAATAATCAGTAACGCAGGCTGCGAGAAAAATAGCCATTGCCATAAACTTGGCGCCCGGGCCTCTGATAAAAAGGAACAATATAAAAAACCCGGTTAAAACTATCCTAGAAATTGTAAGCTTATTCGCTAGATTCATGGTAGCCTGCCAGATCGTATTCATAAGCATCTGTTATCTTAACATTATAAAAATTGCCTATTTCGAGATTATTGCCCTTTACGTACACCAGGCCGTCTATATCAGGCGCATCATATTCCGTTCTGCCTGTATAATGATCTTTGCCCTTCTCTTCTATGAGCACCCTCAATATCCTGCCTTTGAATCTTTCATTTATTTTTCTTGATAAACCTTGCTGCGTTGACATTACCCGGTTAAACCTTCTTTCTTTTTCTTTTTCTGAAATCTGATCTTTATACTTATAGGCGGGGGTATCCTCTTCTCTCGAATACTTGAAAACGCCCAATCTTTCAAATTGCATTTCTTTTATGTAAGATATCAGCTCCTTGAATTCTTTATCTGTCTCTCCAGGAAAACCAACTATAAAAGAAGTCCTTATGCTTACCTCTGGAATTTCTTTTCTTATATACTCTACAAGAGAGGTTATTTCTTTTTTATTCGTTCTCCTGGCCATCCTCTTCAGTATTTTATCATTAATATGTTCAAGCGGCAAATCTATATACCTGCATATATTCTTGTTATCTCTTATAATCTTAATGACTTCTTTATCTAAATTCGAAGGATGCAAATACAATAACCTTATCCAAACGTCTTTTGAAGTCTTTGCCAGCTCTTTCAGCAAATCCGCCAATCTTTTTTCCCCGTATAAATCTACGCCATACAAAGAAGTGTCCTGACCTATCAAGATAATTTCTTTTGCTCCGTTTCTTATTGACATGGCCGCTTCTTTTTTTATAGCTTCAATGGGCCTGCTCTTATAATTGCCTTTCAAATAAGGTATAACGCAATACGTGCACCTGTTGGCGCAACCCTCTGAGACTTTGATATAGGTGTAATATTTCGGGGTAAGTTTCAGGATTTTATTTTTAGGCTCCTTAAAACTAAGAACGCCCCTGAACTCGTCAACTTCTTTCAATTCTCCGGCTAACACATCTTTGTATCTTTCTGAAAGGCATCCTGCCACTATGATCTTTTTTATATTTCCGTCCTTTTTAGCGTCCATTACCTCGAGTATGGTATCTATGGATTCTCTCTTGGCATCTTCCACGAAAGCACACGTGTTCACGATTACCGTATCAGAATTAAACGCATCTTCCTGAAACATGTACCCCTTTTTTGTAAATTCGGATACCATAATCTCCGAATCTACAAGATTTCTGGGGCAGCCTAAGCTTATTACGCTGATTGTTTTTTTCATGAGGCGGGGAGGTTACTTTATTCCGTCTTTGGTGACTACTATTTCTTTTTTCTTGCCTTTTTTGCCGGAAAAATCTACAGGCTTCCCGTTTACGTTTATCTTAACGGCTCCGGAATTCCCTGCTTCTAATTTTATTTCTCTCTTAGCCTTCCATGTATCTTTACTGCCTTTTTTAAATGCCCCTGTAAATACGAGCTCTCCGTCTACGATTACCTGGAGCCAGGTATTATCCGAAGCAGAAATTTCCAGTTCTATATAATCTGTTTTTACATCAGAAGCTTCTTTTTCTATGTCTTTTATAGCACCTTTTGGTTTTTCTTTTTCTGCTTTTTTAGGCGCTTCCCTCTTAATAATGGCTATTTTATTCTGTCTTTTTGTAGAGGCGTTTTTAATAAACTTGGATATCTGGCTGACAGCAAAAGACAGCGCCAAAAATACAAAGATGCCTATAATCACTGCCAGTATCTGTTTTTTATATGCGGCTGCTATGGAAAATTTTATTTGCGGAATTTCGCGCGGCCGGGTTACTGGTTTTGAAACCGCTTCCGGCTTTTTCTGCGGCTGCTGCGCGCCTTTAGCCATATATTCTTTTACACTAGGCTCATCCAAAGCCCCTAAAAAAGCAGCGTATGTTTTTACAAAACTCTTTGCGTAAAAAACGGATTTTATTTCATTCAGCCTGTCTTCTTCCAGGATAGAGACCATATACTTGGGTATACGGCTTCTTTCAGATACCTCTTCTATGGAAAAATGCCGGGATTCTCTTATTCTCTTTAATATTTTACCTAATGACTCTGGCATAATTATTATTGCGCAGCTTCTTCGGTTGATGCCTCTGATTCTTCCTTAGCCGGAGATTCCTCTTTAGACTGAGACTGGTATTCCTGTATCAATATTTCCCTGGGTTTGGAGCCCCTGAATGGCCCTATTATACCTTCTTCTTCCATTGCATCTATAATCCTGGCGGCCCTCGTATAACCAAGCCTTAGTCTTCTCTGAAGCATTGAAACAGATGCCTGGCCCGTTTCCAGCACCATGCTTACCGCCTCATCAAAAAATTCATCTTTTTCAAAACCGCCTCTTCCTGATACGCTCTTTTTTTGCTGTTCAAGTATCTCATTGTCATATACAGGTTCCTGCTGCTCCTTTATAAAACTCACAACCTTTTCTATTTCAGGGTCTGTAAGAAATGTGCCCTGGGCCCTTATCGGCTTTGGGCTTCCCGGTTCCAGAAACAGCATGTCGCCTTTCCCAAGCAGTTTATCAGCGCCGTTCATATCCAAAACTGTCCTTGAATCAACTTTCGACGCTACCTTAAATGAAATCCTTGCGGGGAAATTTGCTTTTATTACACCTGTTACAACATCTACTGAAGGCCTCTGAGTGGCAAGTATCATGTGAATGCCGACTGCCCTTGAAAGCTGCGCAAGGCGCGTGATAGCATTCTCAATGTCTTCCTGGGCAATCATCATAAGATCTGCCAGTTCATCTATTATGACTACTATATAAGGCAGCTTTTCTTCTGATTTCAGATTAAATGCCTGTATATTCCTGACTGTAGTCTTGGCTAGCATTTTATACCTGTTTTCCATTTCGCTCACAACCCATCCTAGCGCTCCTGCGACCTTTTTGGCATCGGTCACGACCGGGCATAATAAATGAGGCAGGCCATTGTATATAGCAAGTTCCACCATTTTCGGGTCCACCATTAGAAACTTCAGCTCTTCAGGAGTAGCATTATAAATCATGCTCATTATAAGAGCGTTTACGCACACTGTTTTCCCTGAGCCGGTGGTGCCGGCTATTAAAAGGTGCGGCATGTCTCCCAAGTCCGTGACTACTGCTCTTCCGGATATGTCTTTACCCAGCGCCATGGCCAATTTTGAAGAAGCCGCCATTTTCTGGTACTCGTCGGATTCTAGTATTTCCTTCAGGAATACCATGGACGTATCCGCATTGGGAACTTCTATGCCAACGCATGATTTACCCGGTATAGGCGCCACTATCCTTACGGTAGTTGCCTTCATGGTAAGCGCTATGTCATCGCTAAGACTCGTGATTCTATTTACCTTTACGCCCGGAGCAGGCTGTAATTCATATCTTGTAATAACAGGTCCTTTACTTATATTAATAACCTTTGATTCTATACCAAAATCCCTGAGCGTATCCTCAAGTATCCTGGCGCTTTCTTCAAGATTCTCTCCAAATATATTTCCTGATTCATGAGTAGGTAAATTCAATAAATCAAGGCTCGGAAGCTTATAATCGCCTACAACTCTCGGCTCAACCTTTGCTGCTTTCAGAGGCGCGGGTTTTGGCTTAGGTACGGGTTTTGGCATTATATTTATCATGGTTTTCTCTTCACCCTTATCCTGCGCTTTCTTTTCAATCTTTACCGCAGGCTTTAATCTCGGCCCTCCGCTAACAGATTTCTCAATTTTCGCATAACCAACTGCTCTTTTTTCTCGTCTTCGCTTGCCTATCTTATCCGCTATAGCCCATATTTTCATGAATAAAATAGAAATCACAGGCACTATTAAAAATTCCGTGGCAACTAAAAGCGCCAATATGGTCAAGCTTATCGTTACTATATACCCGCCGATAGCCCCTAAATAATCCAGAAGAAACTTGTCAGTCAATAAAAACCCTAAAAGCCCTCCCCTTGCCACCATCAAAACTGAATCAGGCCTGGCTGTTAAACTGAAAAATGCCGAGCTTGCGGAAAATAAAAATATAATACCCAAGATTCTGTATAATAGCTTACCTGTTAATTTCTCAGCTAAAATACCTATGCCCCACACTACAAAAAGAAAGGGCATGAAGAATCCAGCGTATCCTATCAGCTTGAATATCATCCAGGCGGCATAAGCGCCTACTATTCCTATGTAATTGCGGATATGGATATTGGGCGTGGATGTCTCAAAGCCGATATCATAAGAAGAATATGAAATCATTGCGGCCAGTAATAATATAGCCAGAACAAATAATCCGATGGAAACTATAAGATCTTTTTTATCTTTGCTCATTCTATGGTTTCAAAAATAGTATAACTGTTATGCCCGCCAAAATACAATATATCCCAAACCAGTGAAACTTATTTCTATAAAGCACCTTTAACAATAACTTTAATGATAAAACGCCTGTAATGCAAGCTATTAAGAATCCTATGTAATAATTTATATTTATGCCTGAAAGATTTAATCCTGCTTGTTTTAATTTAAATAAGAATGCCCCGAGTATGGCAGGAATAGATAATAAAAATGAGAACTTCGCAGAAGCCTGGCCATCCAGCCCGAGAAATAGACCGGTAGAAATAGTGGCGCCGCTTCTGGATATGCCTGGTAAAGCCGCTATACCCTGCGCTAGGCCGATTAAGCATACCTTAAAGACTGTCAACCCTTCTGTCCCGAATCTTATAAAATTGCCGGCTATCAACCATGCGCCAGTCACTATAAACATGATGCCGACTATTTTTACATTGTTAAATACGGATTCTATATTTTTTATAAAGAACAAGACAAAAATAAAAGTTACAGCGCTTCCCAGTATAATCAAAAAACCTATTCTTTTTTTAGTGGTTACGCTTTCTATTATCTCGCTGCCGAATACTATAAATATAGCTACGAGAGTCCCGAGGTGCAAAAATAGGTCAAAAAGAATTTCAGGCTCGGTAAAACCCATTAGCTTATGCAAAATAACTAAATGCCCTGAGCTCGAAATCGGCAAAAACTCAGCTACGCCTTGCACTATGCCGGAAATTATAGCCTGAAATAATCCCATAACATTAGCGTTTATTGGATTGCTTGTTTGATGCTTAAGTTCAGCCTGCCCATCTCGTCTATCTTAATGAGCTTAACTCTCACCTTATCCCCGATTTTAACAACATCTTCCGCATTTTTAACAAACTTATCCGAAAGCTCGGAAACGTGTATCAGGCCTTCCTTGCCCGGAAATATCTCGCAGAATGCGCCAAAGTTCATGAGACGCTTTATGGTACCTTCGTAAATCGTACCTACCTCAGGCTCGCTTGTAATACCTTTTATCATCTCAATAGCTCTTCTGGCTGAATCTTCATTGTCAGAAGCTACGGATACCTTACCTTCATCATCCACATCTATTGTAGCGCCGGTATCCTGTATTATTTTCTTGATATTTTTTCCGCCAGGGCCTATCAAACCCCCTATCTTTTCTTTATCAATCATAAACGTTGTTATTCTCGGCGCATACTCTGATAATTCTTTTCTGGGCGCATTTATTGTTTCTACTATTTTATTTAAAATAAATGCCCTTGCAGGATTTGCCTGTTTAACTATTCTTTTAATCAAATCCATGTCTATTCCATCTATCTTAAGATCCATTTGAAGAGCAGTCATTCCTGAATCAGTACCTGTCACTTTAAAATCCATGTCTCCGTAATGGTCTTCTAATCCCGCAATGTCAGTTAAAATAGCTGCGTCTCTTCCTTCCTTTACTAACCCCATAGCTATGCCTGAAACAGGCTTTTTAATAGGGACGCCTGCGTCCATCAGAGAAAGAGTGCCAGCGCAAACAGTCGCCATGCTGCTCGAACCGTTTGATTCAAGTATCTCTGACACTATCCTGACAGTATAAGGAAACTCTTCAGTTGAAGGCATCACTGCCTTAAGAGCTCTTTCCGCTAAAGCGCCATGCCCGATTTCGCGCCTCCCAGGCCCTCTCATGGGCTTTGTTTCTCCCACGCTAAAAGGCGGAAAATTGTAATGCAGCATGAAATTTTTAAATTTCTCGCCCTCAAGAGTATCCAGCCTTTGCTCATCCTGGCTCGTGCCTAGCGTAGTTATTGACAAGCTCTGGGTCTGGCCCCTCGTAAAAAGGCCTGAACCATGCGTCCTAGGCAGAAGCCCTACTTCGCAGCTTATAGGCCTTATATCCTCATATCTCCTGCCGTCTATTCTTATCTTTTTCTCAAGGATATATTTCCTGACCTCAGTTTTTTCCATCTCGCACAACGCATTCTTTATATCAATCTCGCTGAGACTCTCATCTTCCTTGGTTAATTTTTCCACAACCTGTTTAGCTAAAACATTAACAGCATCTTCCCTCTGCTCTTTAGCTGGCAGCGAATTTATCTTCTTGAGTTCATCCAAGGAAAGTTTTTTTACCTTTTCGTATAGTTCTTCAGCAACAAGTTTTAATTCAGGCTTGATTTTTTCTTTGCCGCATTTTTTCTGAAGCTCTTCCTGTAATTCTATGCTTACTCTTATAAATTCCTGGCTTAATTCTATCGCCTCAAGCATTTTCTCTTCTGAAATCTGATTTGCCCCTGCCTCCAGCATTAAAATTCTATCCTTAAGACCTACTGAAACTAGATTCAAAGAACTATCTTCCAGCTCTTTGAAAGTAGGGTTAATTACGAACTCTCCTTTCACCAAACCAATCTTCACCGCCCCAATGGGCCCCATAAAAGGTATATCTGAAATAGCTAATGCGCAGGAAGCGCCTATCATCGCAGGTATGTCAGAATCGTTTTCTCCGTCGCTTGAAAGCACTGTCGCGACAACCTGAACATCATTGATAAAACCTTTCGGAAAAAGAGGCCTTATAGGCCTGTCTATGAGCCTTGATGTTAAAATCTCTTTTTCAGTAGGTTTTCCTTCGCGCTTAAAATACCCTCCTGGAATCCTGCCTGCCGCATAGGTCTTTTCCTGATATTCCACGGTTAGCGGGAAAAAATCAATGCCTTCTCTGAGCTCATTTGAACAAACAGCGGTAGCCAGAACCATGGTGCCTCCGTACCGCACGCACACGGCAGCATTGGCCTGTTTTGCCATCTTTCCGGTTTCTATAATTATTGCCTCTTTCCCTATTTTTCTTTCAACTCTATAAATCATAAATCTCCTTACTCTTCCGGCTTCCGGAGTCGCCTGCGGCAACTTTGGAAGCCGGATTGGTTATGAAAAAGGCGGACTTAAAGACCTTTGTCCTTAAAGACTAAAACTGCGAAACAGGTCGTTAAATCCGCCTTCCATTATTTTTTCAAACTCAGCTTATCAGTGAGTTCGCGGTATTTTTCCGGGTTTTCTTTCTTAAGATAATCCAGAAGCCTTTTCCTCTTGCCGACCATACGCAAAAGCCCGACCCTTGAATTAAAATCCTTTTTATGGGACTTAAAATGATCTGTAAGGCCGTTAATCCTCTCCGTAATCAAAGCTATCTGCACATTACAGGAGCCGGTATCTTTTTCGTGCTCAGCAAACTTCTTTATTACCTCTTTTTTCTTTTCTTTTACTATCACTTTTAGCCTCCGATTTTAGATTATACTATGCCTAAAACTTACGGTCAAGAGAATTTTTTGGATTTGAGCACAAGGCCCGACTTTGAATACAGCAAATAAAACCATAACTTTATTTCATACCATAATATAAAAGGCAGGTTTAGCAGGATGCCTGACATGGAGTCATTTTTCTTTATACACCTATACCTATTCCTTATATATTTCTTCTTCAGATTATCCGCAATGTAGGCCAGGTTTAAACCTGGCTTGTGATTACCGCTGTGGATAACTGCTGTGGCGCCCCTTACATGATACGCTATTGCCTTTGGGTTATAATATGCTTTCCATCCCTTTTTCTGCGCCCTCCAGCATAAATCCAAATCTTCATAGTATATCTCAAATGTTTCATCGAAATACCCGTTCTCATCTTTTATATCATCCAGCATGATTTTTTTCATAAGCATGCATGCCCCGCTTACGCCAAAAACATATTCCGGCTCCTCATACTGGCCTTCATCAGGCTTCCCATACCCTCTTTCTAATGGTTTTCTGTTTCTGCCCACAAATAACCCTGTAGAGTCTATTGTCTTTTTATCCATCCTAAGAATCTTGCCGCTCGACATGCCTATCTTTTCATCTAAATCAAAAGATTTAAGCGCCTCCTTTAAATAATCCTTATCCAACACGCAATCGCTGTTTAGACACAGGACAAAATCCCCTCTTGCCTTTTCTATGCCCTGGTTATTAGCCTTACAGAAATACAAATTTTCTTTATTCTCTACTACTTTAACTTCAGGATAATCCGCCTTTACTATCTCAGCGCTTCCATCCAAAGAACCATTGTCAACCACTATAATTTCAACATCCTTGACGTTCTGCATCCTTACAGCATCCAAGCAATTCTGCAATAAATCTTTTCTGTTGTAATTTACAATGATTACTGATATCATATTCCAGATTATATCATGGAACTTAAAAAATCTAAACCCTTATCATCTCTTATATTTCTTCCCCTATTATGCCTTATATCCATCAGGCCTTTTATTTCAGGACTTGCATACCCTGCATTTGAATTCTGGTATGAAATTTTAATAATCTTTCTTGGGATCTTGATAACCTTCTCGATTCGCTCGAAGAATAGGGCCAACATCTATATCTTTCCAATTTTACTGCTTTCGGCAGCTTATATAATCTCAACCATAACTTCTCCAAATATCCAGAACTCAATTAAAGAAACTTTAAAATTCATAAGCTATATTGCTATCTTCTTTATTGTCCTCCAAACAGATACCGAACAAAAAAAAGTTATAATAAAGTCTATTGTTATAGCTGCTTTAATAATCAGCATTTATTCCATATATCAGTATTTCTGGGGTTATCAATCTACCATGGATTATCTTAAAAAAATAGATAGCAACATTTTACAGGCATCATCTTATGCAAAAGATATCCTGGTGGACAGGCGCACCATAGGCACATTTCCTTCGCCGAATATATTAGCAGGATACCTGATAATGGCTTTTTTTCTATCATTGCATATATTTTTCTCTGCGCGAGGCTTATTCAAGATATTTCCAGCTATAATCATTCTTATAGCCCTTATATTTACTAAATCCTTAGGGGCATGGCTGATACTTATTTCCGGTATCGCAATCCTATTTTTTATTTCTTATGAGAACTTTAAAAATAGGAAACTGGTAATCGCTATTTATTTTATCCTTATAATATTTACCCTAGCTTTTATCGTAGTAAACAGGTGGGAACGCCTGATGAATCTGGAAAATCCGCATAATTCCATAACGCAACGCTTAAATTATTGGCGTGCCGGCATAGCTATCATAAAAGACCATCCTTTCTTAGGTGTCGGCCCGGGAAATTTTCAAGAAGTATTTTTGAGATATAAGGTCGGACTAAGCACTGACACAAGATACGCGCATAATATATTTCTCCATTTGTGGTCAGAAACAGGCATGCTTGGTTTTATCGGTATGTTATTTTTAATCACTACCTTCATCGCCAGATATGTTTCAAAATCCAAATACCTTTTTCTGGCAGGCTTAGCCTTTGTCCTTCATAACCTTATTGATATAACCTACTTTATCCCGGAAACAGGTTTTTTATGGTGGGCAATCATAGGTTTAATTCTTTAGGGGGCAGGCAACTTCAAGATTTTATTTTAAACTCTCTGCTATTTTTTTCCCATCTAAAATCACATCTTCCATCGACATATATCTCCAGCTCCCATATCTCCCTATAGCGTAGATTCCAAATTTTTCAAGATAACTTTTTATAATCTGAACTGCATGCCTTCTATTGGAATCGTACAGCGCGTAACCGTATTTTATATCCATCGGCAAACAAATCTCTATATCACTTTCATCCGTAATGATGCCGCACTTTTTAAGGTCTTTTATAGCTTTAGAAACTACCTCGCTCTTATTTATTTTCTTTGCGTACGAATAAGCTATCTCAACATAAATAGAGATACGCCTGGCAGGCGCAATATCTGTTGAAAAACTAGTAGGAAACCCTACCCTGTAAAATATCACGTTTTCTTCCGGGTAATACACCCAATGTTTTTCTGTTAAATTATCACTCTTTATACCTATATTTAATACAAATATAGACGTCCATCTCAACTTTAAAAATGCCTGCTTTACATCTGAAGGTATATCTACCAGAAGATTAGAAAGCTCAGGCAGCGGAATAGTGGTTATTAGATTTTTAAATTTCTTTATTGTAGCATCTTCAAAAACAACCTCTTTCCTGCGCTGGTCTATGGTAACAGCTTTTTTATTAACATGCACATTTTTGATCTTCTTTAAAAACCCTTTTTCCAGCTCAGATATGCCTCCCTTTACAGGATACCAAAACCTGGAATTATAGCCGTATGGTTTTGTATTATCTGAGATCGCACCTGTAACCGTATCCTCCAGGTCAGGAACAGGAACAAATCCATCCAGCCACTCGCACGTCATTTTTTTCGGCTCAACTGTCCAGAATTTTCTGTTATAAGGCAGCATGAAATGGTTCGCTATTCCATCCCCGAATGTTTTTATTATCCAATTTTCAAAATTTCCGTTTGCGCCTGAGGAAGATGCGCTTAAAAACCTGGTCCTGATAAGGTCCATAAGGCAATCTTT